>JADFPW010000435.1 GCA_022562105.1 Planctomycetota bacterium | reverse complement strand
GAAAAAGTGGCCGACCTGATCGACGAGGTCTACGCCGCCAGCGGGTTCAACGCCCGACGGTTGGCTGAGGGCGCTCAGCTCTACCGCCGCATGATCGACGACGGGGCCACCATCTGCCTGACCCTGGCTGGGGCGATGACACCCATCGGCATGAGCGGCATCATCGTCGATCTCATGGAGAAGGGGTTCATCGACTTCATCATCTCGACCGGGGCGAATCTCTACCACGATCTGCATCGCCCGTTCGGATTCCCCATGGTCCAAGGGGATTTCGAGGCCGACGACAACGCCCTGGCCGAAGAGGGCGTCGCCCGAATCTATGACGTGTACATCGCCGACGACGATACGCTGACGGCCACGGACCGGATCATTCTCGAAGCGTTGCGCGACTTTGATGTGACCAAGCCGTTTTCGACGGCCGTGCTGCATCGAGCCATCGGTCGGCAGGTGCTCGCTCAGGCGGAGCATCCTCACAAGTCGCTGATGGCCGTCGCGGCTGAGCTCGATGTGCCGATCTACACCTCGTCGCCCGGGGACTCGTCGATCGGCATGAACCTGATCGTCCCGCAGATGCTCGACGGGCCGGTGAACCTCAACCCCATGCTCGACGTGATGGAAACCGCCGCCATCGTTCGCGATGCGGACAAGAACGGCGCCCTCGAAGTCGGCGGCGGATCGCCGAAGAACTTCTACCTGCAAACCCAGCCGACTTTGAGTCAGATTCTCAACGACACCAGCAAGGGCGGTCACGATTATTTCCTGCAACTGACCACCGATTCGCCGCAATGGGGCGGCCTATCGGGTGCGACGCCATCGGAAGCCCGTAGTTGGGGCAAGCTCAAGGACGCTCGGAAGAACAACGTCGTCGTCTACTCGTGCGCGTCGATCACCCTCCCCATGATCGCCCAGTACGCCCTGGTCCGCTGCAAACCCCGCCCGCAGCGCCGCTTGTTCAACCGCCTCCCGGAAATGATGGACACCCTCCGCCAAGCGGCGGCGGTCAACCCGGTCTTCCGAGCCACCTACGAGAAACTCTACGGCCCCAGCACGTTCAAGTGACGGTGCCGTGAACGCTCTTGACCCAGTCGCGTCGCCGGATCACAGGCGTTCTGCCGCAGCACTAGCCTTTTCAGATACAACGCCCGCCAATTGACATGACCGATTTGAGGCTTGACTTCATCGGCTCTGCACCGGGATAATGCTCGTGAGATGTGCAGTCCGGCCAACAGTTTGCTCGGCGTGGGTCTGCAGAAGGGTATCGACTGTTGCCACGTCGCGCTCCGCAGTTGGCTCCCTGCCGCCTGTTCGCCAATGAGTTCGGACGGGTGCTGGAACCGAGTCGGCAGCCCTTGAAAGGGATTGCACAGGTGAGAAGTCGAAGGAAGTTAGTGGCCTGGTGTGTCTTGCTCCCCATCATCATGGTGGGAGTCATTTGGGCGAGGTCTGTTCCGACGATTACGGTGGTCGTCCTCACCAGCGCGACAATGGTAGCGGAGTCTTCCTCAGACATCGGCCCCCCACGGTTCTGCGACGAGTGTGACGGGCAGTGGGTCTGCTTTGATAGCCAGGGCAACATGGTCCTGAGACACGTCCTCGGGCACAGCAATGCCTTCAAGGACGGCTATGCCGACTTCCGCGTCTTCGATTATCAGGGCAAAGCTCAAATGGCTAGGGGGTTTATGGATGAGACAGGCAGGGCTGTCCTGATCCTCGGGGCCGAGGCGGTGTATGCTTGCTCAGAGGGCATGGCCCGCTTCGAGGTCCGTGCCAATCGAGTTCCGGGCATTTCGTACAGGTACGGCTATGTTTCCACTGATGGAACACTTGCCATTCCTCCAATCTTCAGCGACGCGGGCGACTTCTCCGAAGGACTCGCCTGGGTGAACAAGGGGGCTTCCAACTGGAATCGGGGGTTGGTGACTGGGGGGGCGTATGGCTACATTGACAAGAGTGGCGCGGTGGTCATACCTATCTCCTTCTATGACGTCGGCGACTTCTCACACGGACTGGCTCCGGCTGCCATGAGTTTCGGAGCTTACGGCTATATCGACAAATCCGGCGCCTTTGTCATCCCACCTGCCTACGAGACCGCTGAAGAGTTCTCCGACGGATTGGCCCGCGTTGGACGAGTTGGGGGATATGGTTTCATAAACACGAAAGGCGAGCTGGTGATCGATTATCAGTTTCATAGCGCCTCGCGATTCTCGGAGGGCCTGGCGGCGGTAGGGGATACGTCCAACCGGACGGGATACATTGACAAGCAGGGCCAGCTCGTGATCCCGTTTCAGGATATTAATGGATTCGACTTCTCGGAGGGCCTCGCTGCCGTTGATACGACGGACGCGAACGGGCGGTTCATTATGGGGTATATCAATAGAAGCGGCGAATTCGCCATCGAACCGAGGTTCGACCACGCGGGAACGTTCCGCGATGGAATCGCTGACGTAATTGTCGCTGATCGAGTTTCATCTGAGCGGCCTCCCTATATCGATCGACATGGCAACGGGATCGACCCGTGCGCCGAACCCAAGAACGTGGTAGCCAAGGATTTGCAGGAGGCTGGCGAGGGCCAATAGGCGGCAGATCACCTATTTCCTGAAGTGAGTCGTTACGAGTGGATCTTGCATCTTGGCTGGCCGGGGTACCATGAACAAACTTCTCTGCCCGTGATTTGCTGTGCCGTTGACACGGGCAAACAAGTTTGCCCATGGCACCCATCAGAAGTCATCGTTCGAGCTGGAGCGAAGCGCTACGTCGTGCAGTCCTCGGGGACGGGGATCAGGCAGATGAATTCGCACGAGGTATCGTCGGTGTTGACGAATTGGTGCATCTCGTTGGCCGGCACGAAGATCACATCGCCGGCCCCGAAGGGTCGATCGCCCTG
>JADFPW010000081.1 GCA_022562105.1 Planctomycetota bacterium | reverse complement strand
CGGTGATACAGGGTCGCGAGGTTGTTCATGGAAGCGAGTGTATCGGGATGCTCCTCTCCCAGTATGCGCTTGCGGATTTCCAGCGTGTCGAGATGCAGCGCCTCTGCCTCGTCGTAGCGGCCCTGGACCTTGTACAGAATCGCGAGGTTGTTCATGGAAAGGAGCGTGCCCGGATTCTCCTCGCCCAGAAGGCGCTTCTTGGTTTCCAGCGTGTCGAGATACAGGGCCTCCGCCTCCTCGTAGCGGCCCCGCTCCAAGTAGACGTTCGCGAGATTATGCATGGCAGCGAGCCTGTCGGGGTGCTCCTCGCCCAGTAGACGCTGCCGGATATCTAGAGCCCGAGCCAAGTGGGGCTCCGCCTCAAAGTAATGACCGAGACGGTAATAGGACCACCCGATAGTGGTCCGCAGACGGGCCTCGAGGAGCGGCTGGTCGGCGAACTTCTCGGCGATGTCCTTCGACGCTTTGTCCAGCACCTGGCGGACGGTGACGTCCTTGCCTTCCTGCTCGGGCTTGACGGCCGCCAGCATGTCCGACAGGAAGTCGGTGACCACCTCGGCCTCGGCACGGGCCTGCTCTTCTTTGGTCAGGGCCACGACTTTTTGATCGCGTTCGTTGCTGGCGGTGATGAAACCGTAGGTCGCCAGGGTCAAGCCGATGACCAGCGCGGCTGCAATGCCGGTGACCGAGCCCAGCAGGCGCTTGTTGCGGCGGGCGAATTTACGGAAGCGATAGCTGGCGCTCGGCGGAGAGGCCACCACCGGCTCGTTACTCAAATGACGCTGGATGTCCGCAGCCAAGCCGTTGGCCGTCTCGTAGCGCCCCTGGCGGTCCTTCTCCAGGCACTTCATCACGATCCAGTCCAGATCACCGCGCAGCGAGCGCGAAAGCGCGGCGGGATCGGTGCGGCGGAAGCGGGCGATGTCGAAGGCGGACGAGCCTTGATCGGAGCCGGGACCGTCAGGTTGCAGTTTTCGGTCAGCGTTGCCTAGGTCGTTGCCTGATCCCGAGGTACGTTGGGGCGGCTCTGACAGAAACCCGCTCAACCGCGTGCTGGGTTTGGGCGGCTCTTCCTCGCGGATGATGCGCCGTAGTTCGTCGTAGGCGGCCGCTTTCAGCCGGCGGGCGTCGAAAGGGGTCAGGCCGGTGAGCAGCTCGTAAAGCAGCACGCCGAGCGAGTAGATGTCGCTGCGCGTGTCGATGTCCAGGCCGCTCATCTCGGCCTGCTCCGGGCTCATGTACGCCGGCGTGCCGATCATCTGGCCGTACTCGGTGAACAGCGTTCTTTCTGTCAGCCGGGCGTTGGTGGCCTTGGCGATGCCGAAGTCGATCACCTTCGGCACGGGCTTCCCGTCGTGCAGCGTGATCATCACGTTGGAGGGTTTGATGTCACGGTGGATGATGCCCTTCTGGTGGGCGTGCTGGACGGCGTTGCACACCTGGATGAACAGCTCGAGGCGCTGCTGCGTGTCGAGCCGCTGCGTGTCGCAGTATTCGGTCAGCGAAACGCCGTGCACCAGTTCCATCACGAAGTACGGCCGCCCGACCCCCATGGGGGCCTCGCTGTCGGTGGCACCGGCGTCGAGCACCTTGGCGATGTTGGGGTGATCCATCATGGCCAGGGCTTGCCGCTCGGCCTCGAAGCGGGCGATGACCTGCTTGGTGTCCATTCCCGGCTTGATGATCTTAAGGGCGACCTTCCGACGTACGGGCTCGGTCTGCTCGGCCAGATACACCACCCCGAAGCCGCCCTCACCAATGAGCTGCAGGAGTTTGTACCGGTCGATGACCGCGCCTGGGCCTTCGCCCGCCGCGGACGTGTCCGCCGTAGCATCGAAGACGGGCGGCGGCGATTCAAGAAAGCTCTTTTGTTCATCGTGGGCCCGAAGCAGGGCATCGACTCGTTCAAGCAGGGCCGGACGCTCACCGCAGACCTGCTTCAGGTAGCGAGCCCGAGGTTCCGACGCGTCGATTTGGCGCGCGGAATTGAAGATCGCCGCTTCGTCGAGTTGCTTGTCACCCATGGCCAATCTCTCCGGAAGGCCCACATCAAGGGCTTCCTATTCAACAGTGCGAAATCGGGCGGGAGCTTACCCAATGAAAAACGAATCGCGTAGGTTGGGTACGGCCCACCACCAACAGCCGCAGGGGTGGGCGATGCCACCCTACGTCGCTGCGGACATCTCCACGCGGAGCCAACTCTTGGCGTAGGCCCAATCGTTGTCGGCCGTTGAGGCCGATATTCCAAGCGCCTCGGCAGCTTGTTGGTTCGTCAGGCCTGCGAAGAAACGCAGCTTGACCAGCTCTGCTTTGCGCGGCTCCTTCTGTTCCAGCTTCTTGAGGGCTTCATCCAGCGCCAGAAGATCGACCTGTGGACCGGCGATCTCCGGATCCACGTCGCTCAGTGGCACACGTTGACGACCCCCGCCGGCCTTTAAGCTTCCTTTTCGGCGTGCCTGCTCGATGAGGATCCGCCGCATGGCTTCGGCGGCGGCACCAAAGAAATGCCCCCGGCTGTTCCAGTGGGCGGACCTCTCAGCATCCACCAACCGGATGTAGACCTCGTGGACCAGGGCTGTAGCCTGGAGCGTCTGGCCTGGCTTCTCTCGGGTCAGCTTCTGCGCTGCCAGCCGTCGCAGCTCGTCATAGACCAACGGCAGGAGCCGGTCGGACGCCAGCGGATCGCCGTCGTCGATTTGAGTCAGGATACGGGTCACGTCGCTCATCATACACGGACCACGCTTCATAACGTGCCTCCCGCGTGCGAAAAAAGGGCCGACTCGCTTACGCTCGCGGTACTGCTGCCCCCTCGCGGCGCAGCACATCCGTCCTGCTCGCTGCCTGGCTCGATCAGTACCGCGAGCGTCAGCGAGTCGGCCTCTGCGAGAGCGTTCTACTCGCCCGAGAGTCTCGCGAGTCGATCGGCGAGTTGACCACGCCGGTCGTTCGCCTGGTCCAGCCACCGCTGGAACTCCGCTTCCCGGCCGGCCAGATCTCCGGACTCGAATAACGCTCGCAAGGACGCCTGCGCGCTGGCGTACCATTCATCCGATAGCAAATCATCCTCAGGGGTGTTCCGGTTGAAGTACCACTGCCCCAAGGTTCGCTGAGACACGATGACCGGCGTCGCAAAGAGGAAGACCGACGGATTGGCATCGTGGTTCGCCTTTCGCAGTTCATACGACGTTCGGTGGTGCTGCAACTCCTCCGAGTGCCGTCCTAGAGCCCCACAAGCCATGCCAAGCCACTCGTGAGTGAAACTGATGCGGTGAGCAGCCACCGCATCATCGAGTCCCTCGGCGCGAAGCGTCTCGAACTGGGCTAACGCCTCCGTTAGATGGTCGTAGGCGTCAGCCGCGTGGCCGGACTCCAGGAGCGATTTCCCGCGAAGCTTGAGGGCCATCCCCAAGTAGTTGCGCCATCGCTGATTCCGCGAATCTGCAGCCACCAGATCGCGAACGGCTCGAAGGGCCTTCATGGAATACTCATCCGCTCGCAGCACATCGCCCTGACCTGCACGCTCTCTATAGAAGTTCACCAGATAGTGATATGATGAATACAAGGTCACTTGGATGATCGCGTTTTGAGAATCTCGTTCGCTGAACTCCTCGCCCAGCGATACGGCCCGGGTGAAGAGCGATTCCGCGAGATCAAGTTGACCGGCGTCCTGCTTCAAGTCACCAAGCCGCATGGCGGCATTCATCACCCAGCGAACGCGGAGCGTATCCAGCGGTCGATCGTCAAGCAGGGCGGTGGCCATGCGTAGCGACCGTTCGAACGATGCCGCCGCCACGTCGGCTCGGCCGAGGGCGAAGCTGACGCAGCCATCGACCATGTAGATGTCCGCGATGAGTTCCAGCATGGAGTCATCAATGTCTTCTTCGGCGAGCATGGGCTCTGCCAGCCTGGTGGCTTCTTCAATCTGCGTTGCAGCCGCGACGGGGTTTCCCGCGTTCAACAGCCGCTTGGCCCATCCCAACCGAGCTCCGCTGATGGGCTCTATGAGCTCGGGCTGTGCGGGGAAGGCCGCGATCAACGCCTCACCGATGGTGATCGCTTCGCCGAAAGAGGGCGCCCAATCGTCGGATTCCATGGCCAGTTTGGTTAGCGCCTCGATCAACTCTATCCCGCTTTCCATCGAGTCGTCGGTCCGAACCCGCTCCCGCTTGATGTCAACGAGGCGACGGTAATGGTCCGCGGCTTCGGTTAGACGGCCTTGGATGCGTGCGACATCCCCGCGTCGCAGGTACCAGGCCGCCCGCAGTTCGGCCATCCCCTCGTTGGACTCGATCAGCGACCCCAGGCGATCAAGATCGTCGGCTACGTCCATTAGAATCCGGTCACGGGCTGCGATTCCACCGGGCAGGCGAGTTAGTTCTTCGATCACGTCGTTGAGCACCGTGCTTAACGACGTATGGGCAACTTGGGCAGTCTCCCGAGCGATCCGGGCGGAGTCTCGGGCGTTGTCGCGCTCGACCCGGGCTCGAAGCCACTGTCCCGTCACCAGGATGGACGCACTGGCCACGACGACCAAGAAGCACGCCGCCACTGCGGTGTGGACTCGATACTTGCGCAATGTTCGTCGAAGCACATAGAATCGCCGATGCGCCTTCGCCCGCACGGCTTCACCGGCCAGGTAGCGCTGGAGGTCGTCGGCAAAGTCGGCCATGCTCTGATAGCGGGCCGACTTGTCCTTTTCCAGCGACTTGAGCAGGACGGCTTCGAGATCGTCGTTGATCGCCCGGAACGCGGGATCGCCGGCCTGTTCTGCCGTGCTCATGACATCGCGCAAACGGGCCGGTTCTTGATTGAGAATGTTCTGACGCACGGACCGCGGATCCTCATCCACCGGATAGGGGAACCGACCGGACAGCACCTCAAAAAGCACGATCCCCAGGGCATAGACGTCCGAGCGGGTATCGACATCTCCGGTGGCATCAACTTGCTCGGGACTCAAGTAAGGCAGCGTACCCACGGAGCAGCCGGGCATGGAAATCCGCTCCGAAGCGCCGACACCCTCTGAACCCACGATGTCCTTGGCCAGCCCGAAATCGAGAACATGGGGCTTACCGTCAGCGTCCACCAGGATGTTGGACGGTTTGAGGTCACGGTGAATGATGCCGCGCTGGTGGGCGTAGGTCAGCGTGTGACAAATCGTCACGAATAGTCCGACGATCTCACGGGCGGAGAGATCCCTCAGCAGGGCATAGTCGTCGATAGGAAGACCGTCGATATACTCCATGGTGAAGTACGGTCGGCCGTGGACCACGCCGCTGGAGTAGAGGGTGACAACGTTCGGGTGTCCGAGTCGAGAAATAAGCTCCATCTCTCGGTTGAATCGTTGCCGTTGACGTTCGGACGCGAGTGGTCCTTCCAAGAGAATCTTGATGGCTACGGTTCGGCCGGTGGCCCGCTCGAGGGCCTTGAAGACGATCCCTTGACCACCGTGCCGGAGCGTCTCCCACAGGTCATACTCCGGTAGCGCCTGGCGAAGCAGGGCCAACTCGTCGGCGACGATGTTCTCAACGATTTGAGCCGGGGCGCTGCACCCCTCGGTAGCCTGTATTTGCTCCGCCCGGCGCACCGCGGAGTCGATGTGCTCCAGGGCTTGAAGCCGATCACCCAGCTCGGGCATCAGCTCCGGATTCTCACACTGAACGGATGCCAGGTCGACCGCATCGCCGGCTTCCAACTGACGCTCCACATCGTCCAGGAGACGTCCGAGCCGTGCGGCGCGATCAGCCTTGCTCAGCTTCCAACGAAACATCGTTTACGCGCACGCTTGGAGGTCATGGGACTACATCGTCGGACGCGTCGGCGTCGGTGAAGAATCGACCGGCACTGCCGAGCTCTTTGCGAAGCTGCGGGATCGCACGGGACAGATGGTGCCCGACGGCAGATACGGATATCTTACACGCACTGGCGATTTCTGCAAGGGATCGGCCCTCGATATAGCGCATCGAAACCACGGTGCGGCGAATGGCCGGCAGGCAACGAATTCCCGCTTGGATGGCATCGGCCGCTTCGTGGGCGGCTGCCTCTCGGCTGGGTGAAACCTCATGAGCGACCAACCTATCGACCAGCGGGATTCCGGACTCGCGATCGGAATCGGTAAATCCGAACACGGCGGCCGATCCACCTCGCTTTGCGGTCTCGAGGCGGCGTATCCACGCGTCCACTTTCGAGGTGGTGACGAACGTCAGCCACCGTTCGAACCCGCTAACGCTGTCCCAATTCCCGTTCGTCGACCGAAGAAATGCGGCAATCCAGACCTCTTGAAGAATGTCCTCGGGGCCAGCCAGCGCCTGGTGCTTCCGCGGAAGCCTGCGGCTGATCCGTCGTGCCAGCCGAGGTTCATGCTCACGCAGGAGCTTGCGAAGGAGCCTACGGTCGATGATGGGCTCGGGCGGCTGCCTTGGTGTTCCGAAGTTGTCCACCAGATCCTCTCCAGAACAGGAGTATATCAGATTTACGGTGGGGGCACCGGGCCCGAAGCGCATTAAGCATCATAGAGAAGCGAGGAAAGGTGGCCCTGTCGGCGTCGGCCGTGCTTGGGGGTCCAGGAGCCTTTCCTTGCAGAGGCCGGACATCCAGACCGAATGTGAGGCTCGAGGAAGACGGTACGCGGTGTAACCACGGGTATCTCCCGGCCTCAGGAGTCCTTGCGCAGAGGAAACGTGATGTTGCAGCAACGGCGTCGTTTTCTGGCCGCTTGGGGAACCGGGCTCGCCCTGTCTGCCGCCGTCGCCACCGCCATGGACATCCCCGGAAGGGCCGATCCTGCGCCGGCAACCTCCGTCCGCGTTGGCGTGAAGGCCGCGAGCCTTGATCGGTCGTCAAGCGGGCCCACTCGTCGATCGGATGATGTGGTGAAAGCCGGTGGCCCGGTAGGCAGCGCTCGAGGGGCCAGCAGCACGCACTCCGGTCTCCCGGCGTGCGACGATGAGGGCTTCTGTAATTCGGCCGTCGGCATCGCCGGGGACTTCGCTCAGTGCTGCGAGGTTCCCGATAGCGGTTGGATCTCGCTCGCCTTCCCGGTCCAAACCGACGGGGCCACCCTTTACGGAATTCGCATGACCCATGCCACCAATGTGAACGGTGGCGATCTATACTTGATGGACGACACCGATGGCAACCCGGACATCACCAAGATCCTCTATACCGGTTGCAATCAGATTCGAGAGGTGCCGGTAGGCGAGCTGGTCTACGCGGTGGATCCACCGGTGGTGAGCGGATCGATCACCTGGGTGGTGGCTGTCTTTCGCAGCAGCATGTCCTTCGACGTGGCCTTCACCGACGATGGCAGCGGAGGAACACACACCAACCTGGGCTTCCAAAACGTGATCGGCACGGGCGCCCTTGGCGAGTGGGAGGACTTGTCGCTATTCGGGCTCGGTTACTGTTACTGCGTGGAAGTCTTCAGCGCCCCGATTCCCGGTGCTTGCTGCAATCCCTACGGCTTTTACTGTGCTGGTGATGCCAATCGCGATGGGGTCGTCGATCCGCTGGACTCGAATGCGATCGAGCTCCGGTTCGGTCTGGATCCCTGCAACGCTGAGATGTGCCAGTACGACGTCAACAACGATGGGGTGCTCGATCCGCTGGACACCGGCTTTGTGCGGGCCCGCTTCGGCGTCTGCGATCCGCCGATTCAATATGGTCCGTGTGGCGCCGAGTGCAGCATTCCGCCCCAAAGCGATGAGCCGCCTGAGAACGACCACTGCGCCGACGCCATCTCCGTCTCGGTCAATCGCAACCGCGGCTTCAACAACTCATTGGCCACGACCGATGGCCCTGTGGATTGCGACGAGTTCACCGGCCACCACGACTTGTGGTACGAGTTGACCGCCCCGAGCGAGGGAGTCGTGCTGATCAGCATGTGCGACGAGGACACGACATTCGACACCACACTTTCCGTATACAGCGGGACAAGTTGCCCAGTGGGTCCACTGGTGGCGTGCAGCGACGATGACTGCGGTCAGGTCGGGGGGGCGTCGGAACTGGTCATTGCGGTCAGTAAGGACGAACAACTCAAGATCCGCGTCGGGGGATGGTTCGACGGTAGTTGCGAGGCCGATCCGATCGGGTGGAGTCCGTTGAATATGCAGTGGGTAGCGAGCGGGCACGGGGCCTGCTGCATCGGGGACGACGACGCTTGCATCATTGCAACCGCTGAAAGCTGCGCGGGTACGGGTGGTACGTACCAGGGCGACGGTACCGCGTGTACCTATGACCAATGCCCCTAGACTCGGAGCGTCGTGCGGTTCGGTATGGCACCTGCGATCGTCGTCCGGTCGAGTGGGGGCAGGAAATCTGCGCGTCGGAGTCTGAGTCTCGTAACGAGGGGAATGGGATGGAAAAAATCGGATTGAGGCTACCGGGCGTCGTTGGTGCGGCGGTGTGGGTAGGCGTCGACGAGCACGAAAGGACGAACGACCATGTCAGTTAAGGGGATCTTGCCATTGCTCGTGAGTCTGACCGGGCTGACCGCGGGCCAGGCGGCCGCGGAGGTGATCTACGTCGATGCTGCTGCGGATGGTGCCAACGATGGTACCCGTTGGGAGGACGCATTTACCGATCTTCAGGATGGGCTCGCCTCGGCGGTTTCCGGCGACGAGATCTGGGTGGCGGCTGCGACGTACAAGCCCACCCTACCCGACGGTGATCGATTCGCGAGCTTCGTGTTGGCGAACGGCGTATCGCTCTACGGCGGGTTTGCCGGCGGGGAATCGGAGCTCGACGAGCGCGATTGGGAGGTTAATGAGACCATTTTGAGTGGCGATCTTAACGGCGATGACGGGGATGATTTCGAAAGCAATGAGGAGAACAGCTACCACGTGGTCGCGGCTAATGGCACGACTGAAACCGTCGTGCTTGACGGCTTCGTGATCACCGCGGGAAACGCCGATAACGCTTCCGACCATGACGCGGAAGGAGGTGGCATGGAGATTGAGTTCGGCTCTGCGACCGTGAGCAACTGCACGTTCATGGCTAACTCGTCGGGTCAAGGCGCACTATATGGCTTCGTCAGCGACGTCACCCTGACGAACTGCGTGTTTATCGAGAACATCGGCCTCGCAATTTTCAGTGTCCTCACCGATATTACGCTGACCGATTGCTCGTTTTTTGAAAACAGCAACGGGGCGATACAGCTCCTTCTTGGCGAAACGACCATCCTGACCGACTGCCTCTTTATGAATAACTCGAAACTTGGCGGAATCACCGCCGCCGGCGGGGCGGCGGACGTAGGCTTGGGCGCAACGCTGACGCGCTGCACGTTCATTGGCAACTCCGCCGTAGGCACCTGCGGCGGTCGAGGGGGAGGCGTGTCTGGCAGCGACATGTCGCTGACCGACTGCGTTTTCCTCGGCAACCTTACGGACACTGGCATAGGCGGTGGCCTTGCGCTTGGCGGCGGAGCGAACGTGGGCGGCAACTCGACGCTGATCAACTGCTTGTTCAGCGGAAACTTCTCTGGATCCGGCGGTGGTATCAACGTCACCGCGAGCACGACGCTGACCAACTGCACGTTTAGCGGAAACGAGGCCTACTTCAGCGGTGGGGCCATCGGTGGGGCGAGTCCCACGCTTACGAACTGCATCCTTTGGGGCAACAGCGATCCCGGTGGGATGGATGAGTCGGGTCAGATCGATGCCGACGATCCCATTATTAGTTACTGCAACATCCAGGGCTGGACAGGCAATCTCGGCGGCGTGGGCAACCTCGGAGTGGATCCGCTGTTCGCGGATGCGGATGGTCCCGACGATACGCTCGGTACCGAGGATGACGACCTTCATCTGCTTTCGGGTTCTCCTTCGACCGATGCCGGCGACAACAACGCCCTACCGGTTGAGGTGACCGCCGACCTTGACGGCAACCCCCGCTACGTAGACGACCCGGCCACTGAGGACACCGGCAATTCCGGTGAGCCGGGACCGCCGATCATTGACATGGGGGCGTACGAGTTCCAGGTCGAGGCGGCCCCATGCGAAGGTGACGTCAACGGCGACGGAACCGTGAACCCGCTTGACTCCGGATTCGTCCTTGCTCGGTTCGGCTGCCCGGTGAACACCGGCGATCCGGCCTGCGACGCTGCCGATGCCAACCTGTCTGGGGCCGTAGATCCGCTGGACGTTGGCTTCGTCGTGGCCCGGTTCGGAGAGTGTCCGTAGGACGTCCGCAGCGTTGCGGAATAACCAGTGAGCAAGCCGCGAAGGGCAGGTCGTGGACCTATACTCTTCCGGTCGAGTGGGCGGAGGAAATCTGCGAGTTGGAGCATGAGTCTTGGAACAAGGAGAATGTGATGAACGGAACAGGTGTGAGGGTGGCGAGCGCTCTCGGTGCGACCGCGGCGTTTGGTGTGTGTGCCGTGGCAATGACCGGAACGCTCGGATGGAGTAATGACCTCCCGGGGTCGGCAGGAGAGCACCGCGGATCAGGTGTAAGCGTGCAACCACAGACGATGGAGGGCCCCGTGGAGTGCAACTGGGGTTGTGCGGGTGATGTGAACGGGTGAGGGGCCGTCGACCCACTGGATGTGGGTTTCATAAATGCCAGGTTTGGCTTGGACCCCTGCGGCGAGGGTAACTGCAAGGCCGACGTGAACTGTGATGGGGTCATCGACCCGCTCGATGCCGGGTACGTGCTGGCTCGGTTAGGCACGTGCCTGCGAGCGGAGCCTTGCGTGCAGGATTTCTGCGACTAGGCGTTGGGGTTCCGCAACATCTTGCGACAAGAAGGATGGTGTGGGATGGTCCCTGCACCTTCCCGGTCGAGTGGGCGCAGGAAATCTGCGAGTCGGAGTCTAAGTCTTGGAAGGAGAAGAATGTGACGAACGGAACGGTTGTAGGGTTTGCGGGCGTCCTTGGCCCGGCTGTTTGCATTGGCCTGTGTGGTGTGGCGATTCCAGCATTCGCCATGGAAGGAAGTACCTGCGATAATCAGTCTGTTTTGGATGGAAATCTCCAGGTGTGCAACGACGGGCAATGGAGGTCGAGGGCGTTCCCCATCGACACCACCGAAGTCGGCAGGATCGATGTTATCCATATGGTGCATAACTCGAACCCGGGGGTGGGTCACCTATACCTAGTGGCCAACGATGACCTAGGCGGATACTGCCCGGATACGAGCAACGTGCTGTGGTCCGGTTGCGGGGTCATCACGGGACAGGATCCGTCGGGGAGCAGCTATGACACCGGTGGGGTCGTTCCCGTCACGGACACGACATGGATCGTAGCCGTTCCGCAATCAGGTCCGGCATTTGACATCGCCTACACCACGGGTTGCCCCCTATCGGGAGTGTCCTACGCCAGCTTCGGGGTGAGCCCGGAATGTTCCGATTGGGTGGCTTCGCTCAACTTCTGCCATTGCGTTTCTGCGGAGACGGATTTGGGTTCGATTTACCCTGGCAACTGCAATGCACAGGATCCGGACGAGCCGCTCTGCGTGCCGGAGTGTCCCCCGGCCTTCGTGTGCCAGGGTGATGTGAACGGGTGAGGGAAAGTTGACCCACTGGATGTGGGTTTCGTACTTCAAAGGTTCGGACTGGACCCTTGCGAAGAAAGCTGCACGGCCGACGCGAACTGTGATGGGGTCATCGACCCGCTCGATGCCGGGTACGTGCTGGCTCGGTTAGGCACATGCCTACCGGCGAAGACTTGTGTGCAGGACTTCTGCGACTAGGAGTCTGCGTCTCGTCGCGAGAGGGATCGGAAAGACAAAATGGAATTGAGGCTACTACGCGTCGTCGGAGGGGCGGTGTGGGGTGCCGATACCGGCACGCGCCAGCGATCCATTGATCTGCGATGGCCAGCGGGGGATCGACGGTGACTTCGTGCAGGCGTGCGACGCTGGGCAATCCGCCTGCAGCGGATTGACACAACGGGAGTCGGCAGCATCGATGTCATCAACATGGTGCTTAGCACGAACACCGGGGTGGGTGACCTCTACCTGCTGGCCAACGATGACGGCGCCGGCTTCAGCCCCGACACCCGCGACGTGCTGTGGTCCACGTGCGCGGTCATCGTGGATCAGGATCCATCGGGAAGTACCTATGGTTTAGAGGAAGGAGTGGAGTCATGAAGCTCTATCGATTGTATGCATCTGCATCGGCCATCCTGTTGATCGCCTCGCCCGTCGTGCACGGAGTTGATTTCACCGTGCAAGCCGTCGTCTTGGAGGGCGATGAGGTCCCCGGTGTGGGTTTGATCACCTCCATCGACAACATCGCCGTGAATAACAACGGGCAATGGCTTGTGGAGGCCGACACCGACAACCCAGACACCAATGCCGACTCGGTACTCTTGATGGATGGCGTCCTGATCTTGCGTGAGGGCGATCCCCTGTCGGCTCCCGAAGGCGCCACGCTGGGCAGTTTCGATTCCGTCACCTTGAACGGCCGTGGCAACCGCGGACACAACTTCTTCTTAGATGGAACCAGCGGCACCGATGACGATTCCGGCGTCTTCTGGAACGACGAACTGATCTTCCAGGAAGGCGACGAAGCGCCGTTGTTCACACCAGGTACACCCTTCGTCGGCTTCTTTGACGTTAAGATCAACGGCGACAACGATCTCCTGGTGACCGCGAGCGTGGATGACCCCAACATCGAGTCGTCCGTGGATCGGGCCCTCTACTTGGTGAAGCTCAACTCAACGGGAAGGGTTCTGGATGTCAGGCTAGTGGTCGCTGAAGGTGACATTCTGCCCGGCCAAACCGAAGCTGTGGCCGATATCGGAACCGGTCCACATGCGACGGCGTTCAACAGCCTTCACCCCAATGACGATGTGCTCTTCTTCGCGGACCTGAGCGGTGATACGACCCGGGACGGCGTTATCTATATGCAGGACTCGTATAACTTGGATTACATACTCATTGCTCAGGAAGGTGACCCATCTCCAGTGACGGGGCGTTCTTGGAGCAGCCTTTCCAGTCCTAGACTCGATCTGACCAACTGGCGCTGCTACGTCTTCAGCGGCACGCTGGACGGTGACACCGACACAAACTTGCTGCTGGTCAAGAATGGCGGGAAGTTTCGGCAGGAGGGCGACACGATGGAGGCCATCGATGGAGTTGCCCTTACCAGCTTTGGTTCCGGACCGCTGGAGATCAACTCCCCCCGCGTCGAAGTGCTCTGGTATGGAAAGTGGAATAATCCGGACACCACGATGGATGAAGGTCTATTCCTGGATGACACGCTGCTCATTCAGGAAGGTGTGACCATCCTGGAGGGGTCGCCGGTTGACACCATCCGAGGCGTCGAGGATGGATACCATATGAGCGAAGTGGGTGACTACATCATCGCCGAGTTGGTTCTCTCTGACGGCCGCGAAGGGGCCTTTCTAATGACTCGAGATCCCCCGCCGCC
>JADFPW010000434.1 GCA_022562105.1 Planctomycetota bacterium | reverse complement strand
TCAACTTCGCCCTGGTTCATGTAGATCCTCGGCACCCCGCCGGATGACTCGGCCGTGATGATATCCAGCCATCCGTCGCCGTCCACGTCGACCAGCACCACGTCCCGGTCTGTCCTCGCCGTGAGGAAGCCGGGGATCAGATCGGCCGTGTGATCCACCAACACGCCGTCCTCGTTGAGAAACAGGACGTTGCGTAGCGGACCCGCCGCACTGCCGTTGTCGATCTTACGCACGACCACCAGGTCGAGGTCGCCGTCACCATCCACATCGCCGACCCCGAAGTCCTTTTCCTGGTGATCGTCCATGCCGACCCCGCTGTCGGCGATCATCCGAGCGGCGGATTCTTCGGTGAACTCAACCCAACCTCCTGCCAGACTTGCCCGCGGAATGGCGGCTAGCGCCACGGCGATGGCGAGGAAGGCAGCGATCCTGTTACGGCTGTATTGCACATCAGCGCACATAAACGTCTCCTTAAATCCTCGATTGGACACACGCTCTCCAGCGGTATGCAATATATCACGGAACCCGAAGCGGGGCAACGGGTCCGACATTGTCGAGGCCCTGGACGGCTCACGGGCGGCCTGCACCGCCGACCGGGGGATTATGGGGGACGGAGCGCAGCAGCCTGCCTGCCCAATCGCCCCGGATCGTCGAGCCCTCCGCGCGTGGCTGCCTGGTGCAGCAGGTCATCGCGATGGGCTGGCGCATCGAACACGGTCACCTCTAACTGAAAAACTCGTTCACGGCCGATTCGTGACTCAAACGCCCTCATCCTGGGCCAGCCAGCCACGTGGCCACGGCCGGCGAGGCGCCGGCCGCTACTTTTTCAACGGCCTACTGAGGCCACTTTTGCGGCCAGCTGCGCCATCGCCGGGCGACGGGACAACCGCGCCACCACGACGGCGGACTGTTAGGGGCAGTCGCCGAAACGGGCCAGCACAAAACCGCTGTCCAACGGATCGACCGTGCCGTCGCCGTTCTGGTCCGCGGCGTCACAACTTGGGTCACCAGTACCCACCGGACAACCGAAGCGGGCGAGCACGTATCCGGAGTCGAGCGGATCCACCGCGCCGTCGCCGTTGGCGTCGCCCTCGCACGGCGGCTCCTCTCCGCAAAGAAGGATATCAACCTGAAAATTGTCGATGCCGGCTTCGGTGATCGAATTGTTCGGCTGATCGCTTACGGTGAAGCGAACCTGAACGGTGGCGGTGGGTTCGACGTAATCGCTGACCACGAACGATACCGTCCGCCACGCGGAACCGGTGTTCTCTGTCGTGAGTTCGGGTATTGGCACCCACGATTGACCCGCGTCGTTGGACACGTCCGTGGTCAGGGAGTCCAACTCGCCGAGGCCGCTGAACATCCAACGGTCGTAGGTGATCGTCGCGTCCGTTCCGGACAGATCGAGCATCGGGGAGATCAGGTACGTAGGCCCGCCATCGACGTCGGCCGTGCCGGGCTCGAAGTCATCAGGGGGACCATTTTCGGTGATGAACGCCATCACCCCATCGCCTTCGGTGGCATCGTCGGCCGGGGAGGCGAACTCCTCGAACAGGAACGTCGGGTTGGGATCGGCCTGCTCCCACTCGCCCGCGTCGAGGTTCTCGCTGATGATGGTCCAGCCGGAAACGTCACCCTCGATCTCGTCGCGGAGCAGCAGTTCGGTGCCCAAAGCGGCGATGGCCTCGTGGGTCAGCAACGGCGCGAAGGGCGGATCGACAAACTCCTCGCCGGAACTCACCTGAGCCGAGACGTAGTAGTCGTACTGGGTCAGGCACGTGGCCCCAGGTAGCGTGAACTCATACATGTCGCTCCCGATCGGCTGCATGGTCTGCGATTGGAATTCGCCGCCGTCCAGCGACAGATGCAACGTGGGGCTGTCGGGGTCGAGTTCGACGTCGCCGAACGCGACCAGCGACACTTGAAGCAGGGTATCCTTGCCCGGGGTGACAAACTCGGGCAGCCCCAGCGGGTATTCGAATATGATCCCGAAG
The DNA here is from genome assembly GCA_022562105.1 of Planctomycetota bacterium. Classification (GTDB taxonomy): domain Bacteria; phylum Planctomycetota; class Phycisphaerae; order UBA1845; family UBA1845; genus JADFPW01. Next base: position 899 of record JADFPW010000434.1, on the reverse strand, counting down.
ATGGGTTTATTGATCCAGACCTCGGTCGAACTGCATCGGCCGATGACCATGTCCTTCCAGCCGTCGCCGTTGATGTCGAACACCGCGATATCGTGCGTTCCCTTGAGCAAATCGATGGGAATGCCCACCACGGCCCCACCGATCAGTTGTTCTTGGAGAGTCACGTTGGGCGGATTGGCGAGATTGCGGTAGATATGGGTTCGTCGCGTGCAGCCGGGGATGTCCACGTCCACGTCCGTGATGATCACGTCGTTCCAGCCATCGTTGTCGAGATCGACGATCAGATTGTTGCCTCCGAATTCGTTGTCACTGCCACCGCCAATGAAGGAGAATACATACTGGGTGAAGTCCGCAGCTCCCTGGGCTCCATTGCCGTCGTTTAGATCGTAGCGATCGGGTCCGTCGTCCGTTATGACCATGTCCAGCCGGCCGTCGTTGTTGAGGTCGCCGACGGTCATGTGATAGGGAGCAAGCTCGTGAGGAACATCGAAGACGTTGAAGACGCCCTCGTTATTCGGATCGTTGTACGAAATCGACACGCGTTGAGGAAAGACCAAGGCGGTATCCTTGATCACGTCCAGAACGCCGTCCCCGTTCATGTCCGCGATCGCAGCGGCCATGCCGAATGCGGAATCCAACATCTCCTCCGTCATGCGAGCTTCGGATTGGTCGGTAAAGTACCCGTTGCCGTCGTTGATCCAGAGCCGATCGTCGAGATCCTCCGGTCGGTCGGGAGGTGGGCCTTGCTGATAGTCTCCGAAGTAGAGATCCACATCGCCGTCGCCATCGAGGTCGCCGGCGGCCACCGAGCAGAAGCGGGGCTCGACCGGCATGGTCGGGGCGCGATCCTTGTCGTCAAAGATGAACCCCGGCCAGTTGCCGCTGCCGGCGGTGCCCAG
>JADFPW010000080.1 GCA_022562105.1 Planctomycetota bacterium | reverse complement strand
GGGGTACCAAGGAACTCGAACACGAATGGCAGGGGGCGCTCAGCACTACTCAGACGCGCTGCGATTGCAGCGAAACGGGCATTGAGGGCCTCGAGCTCTGACTCGTTTACTTCGCCTTGAAGTTCCTCCGGTGGAATCTCTTGAATGGCTGGCTTCGGCATTGGGTGGGCTCGACTGGATGTCATGGTTTCTGCGTGCCAGAGTTGCCAGGAGCCACACAATCCCATTTGGGGGTCCCCTCGTTGAAGGCGTTATTGAAGACTTCGGTGACAAGGAAGAACAGGCGACTATGGGAAGAAATCACTGTTGCACTGTGATCGCGCCGAAGGAGTCGAGGAATTGACAGGCGACCCAAGACCGCCCGGGCAGTTAGGTGCTTGTCGAGGACCAGCATTCCTGCGTGCTGCGGGCGATTGCGATCTACTATTATGCATCGCAGGTACAACTCGAACTTCGGTCCGTAGCGGCGAATGTCAGCGTTTTGGTACTTCGAGAGTTCCCGTATCGCAGTGAGGTGATCCGCGTCCTGCGTTGGTCGACATAGCAACCTGACGCGCACTCCGTTGTCGAGCTTTCGCTTGATAACGGGCAGTTCATCGTTTAGCCACGAGCAATCGCCAGCGGCAATATCGATCGTCTCTCCTGCGATCTCCTTGATGTGCTTGCAGGCCTTAAGAACTGCAAACCGGCAAGTTACAGTGCTCGGGTCAAAGAGAATCAACAGAGCGCAGCAAACGATGGAAACTAGAAACAGTATGGTCGTCCATGACCAAACGCCAGATATGTTCCAAAGCTGGATTACGAGTCCAGTGATTGAGCAGATTGCGGCCAGCAATCCGGTGAGTACGCGTAGGCCGGTCCTGTGATCGGGAAACATCTAACGCTCCGCACGTATTTCTTGGCAACTCCCACTGGCCGCCTTTGGGACCAGAGATTCCAGTGTTCGGACTTGGGGGTCCGAAACAACTCATCCCGCATCAATCGCCGCCCGGACCATCCTGCTGATGGCTGACGGCGGAAAGCTGACAGCTCTAACGCCCCGACCGTCGCGCGCACCCACGCGTTCCGCGAGGCCGCTTCGCCACAGGCACTGAATCATCGTAGCGTGGATTGGGCCGTCTGGCGAGCGTTCAGCCCGATCAAGTCGGCGACCTTTCCGGCGTGGACTCGTCTCCCATACGGTGGGATGGGCGTTCAAGGCTGTGACGACCGGTTGGAAAGCCGGTCCCACATGAGACTCGCGCGGCAAAATGGCCTCGCTAACGCCCTCCTAACCCCGATCCCATTGATGTTGCTTGACGGCGGCGACAATCGCTTCGGCCAGCTCGACGGCGGCTAGGCCGTCTTCGGCGCTGACCTCGGGCGTCTCCGACGTTCGCACGGATTGCAGGAACGATTCGATCTCCGCCCGTAGCGGCTCGACGTCGTCGACCTCCAACGGCTCGACGTTGAGCAGCGAGCCGAAATCGACGTTCTGCATTTCGGACAAATCGCTCAGATCGCGCTCGCGGGCCATTTGCAGGATGTCCAGGTTCTTGTCCATCTTGACGGCGATTCCGGTACGCCGCTGGAAGTCCATCGATAGGTACGCTTCGGATGAAAACACGCGGATGCGACGATCGGTCTTGAGGGCCAAGCGCGAGGCGGTCAGGTTGGCGACGGCCCCGTTGTCGAACTCGACGCGAGCGTTGGCGATGTCCTCGTGTTCGCCCAGCACGTTGACGCCCACGGCCCGCACCTCGTAGTTGCGACTGCGAACCAGGTGCAACACGATGTCGATGTCGTGGATCATCAGGTCGAAGACCACGCCGATGTCGGCTGAGCGAAACCGAAACGGACTGACCCGCTGGGCGTCGATGAACTTCGGCTTGATCTTCATGCGGTTCATGGCTTGGACGATGGGGTTGAAACGCTCCGAATGCCCGACCGCCAGGACGCAGTTGTGCTCTCGGGCCCACTCGACGAGCTGTCGGCCGACGGTCGAATCCGGAGCCAGGGGCTTCTCGATCAGCAGGGCGATCCCTGCTTCCAGCAGCGGCTTGGAGACCTCCGCGTGGTAGACCGTGGGCACCGCGATGCTGGCGGCGTCGATCTTCCCGATCAGCTCGCCGGCCGACGCCACCGGATTCGTCCCGCATTTCGAGGCCAACTCGGCGGCTCGCGTCGGATCGGTGTCAACGATCCCCACCAGCTCGACGTCGGGCAGCTCGGAGTAGATACGGGCATGGTGTCGGCCCATGTGGCCTGCCCCAAAGACAGCGACGCGCAGTAGGTTGCTCATGTTCGGATCCAGGTTCAACCAGCCGATCGACATCAACGCCGGCATGGCTGAACCGCCGTGCTCGGCTGGGCGACCCTACGGGCTCGGAGAGGCGATTTCAACCGTCCGCAGCCAGCGAGCCAGGAACACGAACCCGATCGGCCGCCCGGCAACTCAACGCCCTGTCACGCATCGACTGACGGGTTGGGTGGCACGGTCTGGTACTCCAGGCCGTGGCGGATCGGAAACGCGATCATCAAACTCCACGGCCTGGAGTACCAGACCGTGCCACCCGGCGCCGCGTTGCGACGGCTGCTACTGCATCCCCAGCCTCGGGAGGCTGGGACGCACGCCCTATCAACCGGGTTCCGAATGCACGAAATATTACATGCCCGCGGGTAGAATGGACCCTTGAGAACGCGTTGGTTTCCTGGGATGAGGTGTTATCCGCGCCGGTGCGCGGCAGGTGAGGGCATGTGCTCGACGGCGTTGGCCTATATTCTGTGGTTCTTTCTCGGCACCGTCGGTGTACACCGCTTCTACTGCGGGCGCATCGGGACGGGAATACTTTGGGCCTGCACCGGCGGGTTGCTCGGCATCGGTTGGCTCGTTGATCTATTCCTCGTGCCCAGCATGGTCCGCGAGGCCAACTACCGGTTCTTCGGGCGGCTCGATGGTGGCTACGATCACCCGAACCGCCCGATTCCAACCCGACCTACCGACCCCCAGCCGGCCGTAGCGACTGGCGAAGTGCCCGCCGGCGAGCCCGTCGTGGAAAACCGCCGCATGATCTACTGCACACACTGCGGCGGACCATTGAAGGTACCCGTCACCGCCGCCGGCCGGCAGTACGCCTGTCCCCGCTGTTGGACCGTCCTGACCGTGCCCGGGTAATCGTCCTCACCTTCTCGTTTCGCTTGCCGCAACTTTGGGCGTCGGCGCCGGTTGCCACGCGTTGCCCGCTTGGTCTATAACCTGCCGCATGTCCACCACCGCATCCATCGACCGACTCGGCGATCACGTCGGCGAGACCGTCACCCTCAAGGGTTGGCTCTACAACAGCAGGTCTAGCGGGAAGATCGCGTTTCTCGTCGTGCGCGACGGCACCGGATCGTGTCAGTGCGTGCTGGAACGCAGCGATCAGACCGAGTCATTCTTCGACACCGCCCGGCGACTTCCCCAGGAATCCTCCCTGACCGTCACTGGCGAGGTGCGCGAGGAACCCCGGGCCGTCGGCGGGTACGAGATCAAAGTCACCGATCTGTCGGTGGTCCACGCCTCGGAAGAATACCCCATCACCCTCAAGCCGCATGGCACCGACTTTCTATTCAAGCATCGCCACCTATGGTTCCGCTCCAAACGGCAGTGGCATCTGTTGCGCATCCGGGCGACGGTGGTCGATCAGATCCGCCGGTTCTTCAACGACAACGGGTTCGTGCTCATCGATACGCCGATCTTCGCACCCGCAGCCGGCGAGGGGGCTCAAACGCTATTCAAGGTCGACTACTTCGGCGACCCGATCTACTTGGCCCAGACGGGTCAGCTCTACCTGGAAGCCGCCTGCATGGCCCACGGCAAGGTGTACTGCTTCGGGCCTACGTTTCGCGCGGAAAAGAGCAAGACCCGCCGGCATCTGACCGAGTTCTGGATGGTCGAGCCGGAGATCGCCTATGCCAGCCTCGATGATGTCATCGCAGTGGCTGAGGATTTCATCTGCTCGCTGGTCGATCGTTTGCTCGCCGATCATAAGGATAACCTCGTCGAGCTGGGTCGCGATGTCGATCAGTTGGCCACGATCAAGAAACCGTTCGATCGGATCACCTACACCGAAGCGGCTGATCTGCTCCGAGGCCCCAAGCCGATCGAGCTGTTGGATAACGACATGGCGACCAAGACCGCTCGGGTGGCGGAGATCGACAAGCTAATCCCCGAGCTGGAGGCAGCCACCTCCACGGGCAAGCAGTGGCAGCGTGACAAGGCCGCCGCTGGGATCATCGAAGTCCGCGAGGAGCGCGGCGAGTTGGTCGAGCAAATGGCCAACATCCCCAAGCACAAGGAGTTGGCCGCCACCTTTGAATGGGGCAGCGACCTGGGCGGCTCGGACGAGACGATCATCTCACGGCTGCACGAAAAGCCGGTCTTCGTGACCCACTACCCCAAGCCGGTCAAGGCGTTCTACATGCGTGAGGATCGCAGCGACGAGCGTGTGGTGGAGAACTTCGACCTGCTCGCCCCGCAGGGGGTCGGCGAGATCATCGGCGGATCGGCTCGTGAGGAGGATCTCGACCGCCTGATCGCCCGCATGAAACAAGAGAATCTGCCCCAGAAGGACTACGAGTGGTACTTGGACCTGCGTCGCTACGGCAGCGTCCCCCACGGCGGCTTCGGCCTGGGCGTCGAGCGCACCGTCGCTTGGCTCTGCGGCGTCAAGCACATCCGCGAGACCATCCCCTTCCCAAGGATGATGGGTAAGGTGTATCCTTAGGGGGTGCCGGGAGCCGGATCCGCATAGCCGACGCCCGATGCGCTTGGATTGGAGTGGTCCGAAATGCTGCAGCAATCCGATGCCGACAACATGCGCACGATGCCCAAGCGGCTGCTGAACCCGGCCAGCATTGATTTTCCGAGTGCGGGCGACGCCCGAACGTTCGAAGCAGAGTCGCTCGACGGGAGAGACAAGTTCCTGATCGATGCCAATCGGCGTGGTCGAATTCGACTCGCCAAGTGTACGTACCAGGAGCGGCACTCCGTCGTGATCGTGCTTGCGCGGCTGGATGTTGGCGGACCCGACCATGACAATCCACGTGTTGATACGGTTCCCTTGCCCAACTTCCGGCAGTACAATGGTGCCGCGATCCCCTGCCCCCACCTCCACATTTACATAGTGGGCTGGGATATCAAGTGGGCTGTTCCCGCTCCCGTCGATGCGTTCCCGAGAATGAGCGACCTCGCCCTAACGCTATCCGACTTCATGGGATATTGCGGCATAGCCGACCCGCCAGAGTGCCAAGCAGCGTTGCTATGAGCCATGACTACTTCCTGCCAAGAACTTGTTGACGAATACCTTCGATGGCTCAAGGAGAACATCTCCGCCCATGACATCAATGGTGTTTGTGAGATCACAACCCCCTTTCTCGATCGGCATAATGATCGCTTGCAGATTTACGTCCGACGGGATCACGATAGCCTACTGCTCACTGACGACGCCTACATCGTCTCCGACCTAGAGTTGAGCGGCTGTCCCCTTGACACCCCCCGCCGTAACGAACTCCTAAAGACCGTCTTGGCAGGCTTTGGAGTTAAGAGGGAAGGCGATGAGCTTGTGGTGCGAGCAAACCTGCACAACTTCGGCCAAAGAAAACACTCGCTGATCCAAGCGATGCTGGCGGTGAATGATCTCTTCACAACGTCAAAAGCGTATGTGCGGAGCCTGTTTCTTGAAGACGTAACCAACTTCCTCGACGACTCCGACGTAAGGTATACTCCGTCGGCGCAGTTCGCCGGAACAAGCGGATTTCTGCATCGATTCGACTTTGTCATCCCACAATCCAAAAGGGCACCCGAGCGCCTCGTTCGCGTGATAAACCAGCCGACAAGAGATACTGCTACGTCCGGGATTTTTAGCTGGAACGACATTCAGGAGGGTCGGCCGACCGGCGCGCGAATGTACGCCTTTCTGAACGACAGTGAGAAACCGATTCCGCCAGAAGTCGTAAGCGCCTTCAAGTCCTACAATATCCTTGCGATTCGATGGAGTGAGCGGGAAGCTCATCGCGATGAGTTGGCGGCCTAGGTTCGTTGTGCAGGACGAGAATCGCCTTCGATGAATCCGCGCCCGTGTCTCTGTTCGCGATTGATGCCGAACGCATCGAACGCTGGTCAACCACGCTTGCCTATGGGATCTGCCAGTCTTGAGGGCTACTCGCAGATAGCCCCTCCGAACCGCTCGAGTGAGCCATCCGAGCCGCCCACTTGCGATTCATGCGGAGGACGGAGTCGTCAGTGTCGAGCAGCGGCACTTCGGCGTGGGTGAACCAGCGGAGGTCGATTGATTCGTCGCTGATGCGGATGGGGTCATCGCTCGTCGCTTGCAGCAGGAAGCGGATGTCGTAGTGATCGTGGGCCGGTGTGTCACCGTGGGCGGGGATGCGATGAACGTCCACGTCGAAGATGTCGCCGGACAGTGGGCGAATGTCGGTCAGGCCTGACTCTTCGGTCGCTTCACGCACGGCGACGGCTAGCACGTCGGGATCGCCGTCGGCGTGCCCGCCCAACTGCAGCCACTTGCCCAGCTTGCGATGGTGAGTCAGCAGCGCCTTTGTGCCCGTCGCATCGAGCAGCCACGCTGAACCGGTGATGTGGCCGACCGCAAGGCGGCGCTCGAAACAGTTGGGGTGAGCGGCGACGAACTCGACCATTCGACCGTGCGCACGACTTTCGCCTTCCGTTGTCGGCGTGTACGCATTCAGTTTGGCCAGCAGATTCTGTCGATGCATGGGTGGCGATGATACTCGTCGCCAGGGGTCCGCGAACGCCCACCTCCGACAAGACACGGGCCAACAAGTTGGCCCATGGCACCCGCCTGGACGTCGCCGACACAAGTTTACACGGCGATCGCCGCGAGGAACATCGGCTTTCCCCCCTCAAAAACACTGTTTCCGTGCGGTCCGTTCCGCCGATGGAGCCCACTATAACCGAGCGGATGCAGTATAATTGGCTCAGCGTCCAAGCTCCGCTAGAGTGAGGGGCATCGATCAGGCCGCTGTCCACCCGGAGTCGCGGACCGGAGCCCAGGGGAATCGCATGAAACGACAACGTCGATGGATGGCGGCATCGAGGTCGGCAGGGTTGGTATCCGCCCGTGTCGCCCGGAACGCTCCGATGCTTCCGTGAACAAACCCGTAGGGGATAGTCAAGACACGATCGCCGGCAGGCGTCGGAGATCAGAAGGAGTAGAATAAATGTTGACTCGATGGGTAGCCGCGTTCGTAGGACTCGCCGTACTGGTGCCCGGTGTTGTCCGGGCTGACAAGATCACAGACAAGGTCTTGGCCGCCGTCCCAACCGACGCTATCGCGTTTGTATGCGTGCCAAACCTCCAGCAGCTGGACAGCGACGTTCAACAGGCCATTACCAACCTGGGGTTGGCTCCGCTTATCAATCCGCCGGGGATGGCCTCGCCGATCGGACTGTTGGAACAGTTCCTGGGCATGTCCGACGGGCTGGACACCAGTGGGTCGTTGATCCTCGCCGTGTTGCCTCCAGCGATTCCAGGCATCCCCATACCACAGGCTGCGCTGATCGTCCCTGCGACAGATCCCAAAGCGCTGCTGACCGCGATGGGAGGCACTCCGGGCGAGGGTGGACAGTGGACGCTCTCGATCCAGGAGAAACCTCTCTTCGCCGTCGCCGGCGACGGCCGCATGGTGCTGGCCGACTCGGCCGAGACCGCCAAGGCAGTCGCGGACGGCAAAACGGGAATCGCCGATTCGGTTTCTCAGGCTGATCGCGACGCGATGGTCGGGTTGGATCTGATCCTCTGGGTCAATGCGAAGAAGCTAATCAAGACCTTCCGTCAACAGATCGACGGGTTCGTCGCGATGATGAGCATGATGCAGCCCGCCGGCTCGATCCAGGCGGCCGCCAGCGGTCAGGACCAAATCAAGATGGTTCTGGATGGAGCCAGCTCGTTCCTTCTTGGCGTCTCGCTGGCCGACAGCGGGGTGGGCCTGCGATTCGTAATGGGGGTACGTCCGCGATCGCAAATGGCCCAGCAAATGAAAGTTGTGAACACCACCGAGCCGTTGCTCAACGGCCTGCCGCCCGATTCGTACATGCTCGCCTTCGGCCAGTCTATCGATCCCGCAGCCACGAGGGCTGCCTTGGGCGACATGGACGCCATGTTCGATGCAATGGCCCAGGCTGCTCAGCTTAACGAGGAGGCGGCGAACACTCTGACCGACCTGTACAAGGAATGGGTCGGATCATTGACGGGTGTGCGCGGAGTGGCGTCCGCATTGCCGGCCGGCCCCAACGGAATCATCGGCCTGTGCCTGCTCCTGGATACGGGGGACAGCGCCAAGAGCCTGACCCAGTTGGCAGAGGCCATAAAGGCGATCGGCGACTTGGCCCCGGAAGACGGCGAAGCCAAGCAGATCATCGAAGCGTTGACACACGATCCCGAAGCCGAGGACATCAACGGCACGACGGTCCAGCATGTCAAGTTTGATCTAGCCAAGATGGAAGACGTCGATGAAGAGGATATCGAGGAGATCACCCCGATCATCGGACAAGATGGTCTGTTGCTGCGTATTGCCGCCATCGACGACGATACCGTAGCCATCGCATTCGGCGGCGGCAGCGACTACATGCAACGCGTCATTGAACACGCCAAGACCAACAAGCCTTTGTTCGATTCGGACCCCGGCGTTCAGCTGGCAGCCGATTATGTTCCGGCCGACCGGGCATCCGCTTTCTATATCGCGGTGGACCGGATCGTCAACTGCGTCGGCGAAGGCGCAAGGGCGCTCGACGACGAGGAGTTTCCCGTTCACATGGCTGAGCTGAATGCTCCGATCGCCATCGTAGGCTCGGGCGGAGACGGCTGGATTCGCGGAGACATCTACCTGCCCACGGAACTGATCGATGCAGCCAAGAATGCGATCATGGGTATCATGATGTCGCAGATGGGCGGGCCGGGCATGGCCGAGGAAGAGATAGTTGAGTCACCGAAGTAACTAGGGTTGCGTCGCAGAACAACAACGACAACCGAGCCGCGACCGTGAGGGAGCGGTTGCGGGGTATAGCGCCGCGGTCGCAGAAGACCGCTCCCTGACGGTCGCGGCTCGGATGGAAACACGTTGCGGTCTCGGGAAACAAGTTGCGGTCTCGCTGGTGAAGCCATGAACCAACGCACCATACGTCGCTCACACACCGGCTGGATCACCGGCGCGTTGCTGAGCCTGTCGATCCTGTTGACTCCCGGCTGGCTCATGCCGGCCACAGCACAGGATAAACCAACTCCAGAGGCGACCCCCGATGCTACGCCGCCCCCGACGGCTGAACCAACACCGGAATCGGCTGGGGATTCTGAGGAATCCGATCACCGACCAGACGCCGATCCCCTAATCAAGCCGCGGCTGGAACTGCACGCAGCCTCATGGCGCACGCTGGTTTCGGAGGTCAAGCGGTCGCACTTCGGCGTCTTCGCCGCCTACGGCTTGCGCATCGCCACGGAAATGGGCAGCGCTTCGGCGGAGGGCTTCGATCTCGAAAGTGCTTCCCGTGCGATCCAACGAATCACCGAGTGGCCTGACACGTCGGTCCACCTGCTCATCTACGCCCCGGACCGGGAGGGGCGGCCTCGTTGGGCGATTCTGTTGGATTGGTCGTTGGACGATTTGTACGCCCGAGTAAAACCGATCATCGAAGGGGACGCCGCGGACACCTTGCTGGAAGGCGTCCGAATCACCCGCCAAGACCAAGGCGGTTTCGAGATCGCCCTGCCCCAGACCACGCTGGCTTATTTGCTGCCCTACGAGAACAACAAATCCTGCGTGACGTCTCACGCCGACCTCGAGTTTCCGGAGCAGTTGTTTGGCGCGGCCACCGACACCGACCAGGACGAAGCTGCACCGGCGGCCACGCTCCTGACCTGCCGTCTCGTTCTGACGCCGACGGAACACGAGAGCGGGGCGACGTTCCTGTCATCCCTGCGGGCCGTCGCCGGCGTGGACTACACCGCCCGTGTCGCCGACGACGGAAACTGGGACGAGACCATCAACGTCTATTGGCCGCAGGTCATCGGCATCGCGGCCAAGGCGGTCGTCAACAAGGTCAAGTACACTTTTTTCGTTCCGGATGAAGCGTTCGGCGCCGCCGTTTTCAGTACGCCGTTGGTATCGAGCGGATTCGATGCGATGGCTGGCCTGGGGGTGCCGGGAACCTTCGAACCGGGTCCGCTGATGGGGCATACGAAACAGGATGTGTGCGTGACCGTTCTGCCGGGCACCGGGTTCCTGCCCACGCCCGACATTGTTCTTCAAGTGCGGGCCACCCGCGTCGATTCGCTGATCGACGACGTACGCGAGGCCATCGAAGAGGTAAACGACTTCCACCGCCGACAGGAACAGCCACCACCGTGGCACGAGGCTGAGGTGCGCGACCGAGTCATATTCTGGAACGACGGCGGCTCAGCCTACGGCGGTGGGATCAGTCCGCTCTCCATGCGAACGGTTCTGTTCGTCACCCGGGAGACGGATGCACGAGATCGGGATCGCGATTTTCTGGTGTTGGCCCAGACGAGCACGTCGCCGGAGCAACTCGTGCGGCGGTGGATCGACTTCCCGCGCGGCGCCGAGCGGCAACGATACCTCCCCTCCACCAAGAAGCCATACGGGCAAGCGTGGGTGAATTGGAAACAGCTCTACACCTGGGTTCACCCGTGGATCAACATGGGGCTCAGCGCCACGGTGCGCAGCGGCCTGCTTCCCGGCGAAGAGTCGGTCGCCGACGATCTCACCGACGCATGGGCCACGGTCAAGGTGCAATACCGCGGGCTCCTCGTTTCCCATCAAGGCCCTATTCCCAGCGGACTGCTGGCGATTCCGATTCTGATAGGCATGTCCATGGAAATGGACGAATCGGGTGGAAGCGACTTGGCCCGTGAACGCCTGGCCTGTCGGCGGCTTCGCGTGCTCTATCATCACTGCGCCCTGTTCAAGAAGGACATCCACCGCTGGCCGGCCGAACTGGCCGAGCTCGACGGGTACGTCGATTTCGCCGGCCATCCCGAACTCCTGCAACTGCAACTCTCGCCCAGGAAGCGATGGGGCGAAATGTGGGGCGAAATGTTCGCCGGACTCTCCCAGCCGGACAAAGACGGCGACGAGGAGTTTGAAGACGACGACTGGGGGGTCGATATTGACGACTCGCTGTTCGTGATGAAATGGGGGGAAGCGTCCTGGAGCCTGGGTATCGCACCGGGCACGCTCGAACATCTCGAGCGCCTGTACATCGATCAGGACGGTGAGATTCATCGGGTCGAGAAAGAGATAACCGAAACTCGGAGTGGTGACGAAGCGGAATCAGAACCCGCCGCGGAATAATAGAGCTGCGCTGCAGCCACGGTGCAATCAGGCGGAATCGCCCATTTAAGGAGTGAGTTCCATGAACAAATGGCTGGTAATCTTGATGCTGTCATTGGGGGCGTCTCTGCCCGCCCAAGCGATCGAGGAGGACGAGTCCCACGAGGGCGACGAGACCACGATCAGCACGAAGGACAAGGACAAGGAGACGAAGAGTCCCATCCTGCGCATGGTCGAGATGCGCCTCGACGAGTACGTCGTGCCCGCACGGATGATCTCCATTCCCCTTCCCGGGCGCACCCGCACGCTGCAGGAAATCCTCGACCGCTTCGACGACTGGGCGGACGATGACCGCGTGGGTGGCGTCATGTTGAACATCGGCAACGTACGCCTCTCGTTGCCCGACGTGCAGGAACTCCGCGGCGGGATCGAGCGACTCAAGGACGCCGGCAAGCAGGTCTGCGCGTTCCTCAACGGCGGCGGCCCGCCCGCCTACCTGCTGGCCTGCGCCGCCGACGAGATCGCCATAGCCCCCACCGGGAACGTGGTCATCCCGGGCATCGGATCCCTTTTCCCCTTCATGAAAGGCTACTTCCAGATGGTCGGGCTGGAGTTCGAGGTCATCGCCGCAGGCCAATACAAGTACCCCGGTTTCCTGGACAGTCGCGAGCCAGGCCCCGCCTTCCACGAGGAGTATTCCGCCATTCTCGATGGGTGGATCGACGACTACTACGACATGATTGCCTATCATCGTGGACTGTCGCGCGAGAAGGTCGCCGAGGCTGTCGATGTCGCCTTGCTGGCCGCCCCCGAAGCCCAACAGCGTGGCTTGGTCGACGTGCTGGCCTACTACGATGAATACCGCGAGCGCGTGCTCCGGCGCGAGAAGATGAAGCGCTATCGCGGATACGACAGCAACTTGAGCCAGATCAACTCCTTGCAGGATTTCGTCGGCCTGATCACCGACAAACTGCGCGAGGACCAGGAAGCCCGCCGGGCGGTAGGCCCCAAGATCGCCGTGCTACACGCCCGCGGACCGATCATCGACCTGAGCCTCGGATCGGCCTTTTCCTCCATGGTTATCTGTCGCGACGATTTCACCAAGGTGGTAGACAGCCTGCGTAAGAACAAGTCGATCAAGGCCGTGGTCATGCGGGTGGACTCACCGGGCGGTTCGGCCTACGCCTCCGACATCATCTGGCAACACCTTCGCCGACTCGCCGAAGCCAAGCCGTTGGTGGTCAGCATGGGCACGGTAGCCGGCTCGGGCGGTTACTACATCGCCTGTCCCGCAGATCGCATCTTCGCCCAGCCGACGACCATCACCGGATCGATCGGCGTGTTGAGCATCTTCCAATCCGCCTGGTCCATGTACAACCGGATGGACTACGAGCTGGTGGAAATGAAACGCGGCCAGCGCAGCACGCTGGGCTCTCCCCATCGCAACCTCTCCAAGAAAGACCACAAGTTTATCCAGGACTTCATCGACGACTTCTACGACATCTTCATCAGTCGCGTCGCCCAATCCCGGCGCATGCCCGCCGAGGAAGTTGACAAGATCGCCCAGGGCCGAATCTACACCGGACGGCAAGCGCTGGAACTCGGGCTGGTCGACGAACTGGGCGGCCTGGCCGACGCGATCGAGGCCGCTCGCGAGATGGCCAACATCCCACCCAGCGCCGAACTCAAGATCCTGCACTACCCCCGTCCCAGCAGCCTGGGCGAGTTGTTCGAGAGCTTCAGCAGCATCGGCGTCAGCCAGGTGATCGACACCTTCGCCCGCGGAACCACCGCCGCTCCGCCCTTGCGAAACCCGTTTCGCCTGACCGCCCGCTGGCTCGCCGGCAGGGGATGGTTGTCCCGGCTCGTTCTACAATCAACCGACGCGCCCCACGGCATGCACCTAAGCCAACGCAGGCCCGCAGCGAAAAAACACCTCGTGTCATGCTACGCATACGACGTACGAAACAAACGCGCGATCCGCCGACAAAGGCGCGCCACACGCCCACTCCAGCCCCCGTCCATCGCTACCGCGTCACCGGACACGGGGAATCCGCTACGCTATTTTATAGCATAGCCGCAAGATGGTGTCAATAGAGAAGGTCTCCGCAATTCCTATCGCCGCTTACGGTTAGTATTTATAACGGTATTCTTAGCAAGTCAAAATTCATAGTATTAGTCAATAAACAACCTACCGAGACACTGCTTCCGCGCGGGCGCCGGGCAGCGG
>JADFPW010000079.1 GCA_022562105.1 Planctomycetota bacterium | reverse complement strand
TTCCCGCCCTATGCCCAGTTCGGCGTCGGTGACACTCCCTTGTCGATCAAACTTGGCGACCTGGACGGCGACGGCGACCTGGATCTTGTGGTCCCCAATACCTACGAGGACACAATCTCCGTCCTGTTCAATCGAACGATACTCACCCCCTAGGATGAGGCGCAGATCGTTGACCAGCCGCGGCCCTAGGCCCCTGGACTGCTCTCCCGGGGGATTCGCCCGGGCCTATTTCCGCGACCCCTACGGGCGGTGCGAAAGAAATCGATCATCAAAATGCCCACGCCGGCGACGAGCCAGGTGTCAGCCATGTTGAAGACCCACGGCCAGAGCTGACGCCCGAACAGCGTGGGTTCAAGCCTAATGAAGTCGCGAACCACGCCGACTTGGCCTTGGGCTACGATCGCTCCAACGCTGTATCGTCGTGGGGTGGACCCCTCCGGGAATGATCCCAGGTATACCGAATCGGGATCGGGACCGGGCACTTTGAGGCCGATCGCGTATCCGGGAGGTGTCGCCAATGTCAGGATATCCGCGACCATGAAAACGCGGTCGTACAGATTTCCCAGGGCGCCAGCCAGGATCAGCCCCAATGCCAGATGCAATCCGCGTTGCCGCGCCTCGCTGTGCCAAAACAGATAGACGACGAAGCCCAGGGCCACGATCGAGGCCAGGATGAATACCGGTCCACGGCCGGCCCCCATTCCGAACAACGCCCCGGAGTTCAACGAACGCCGAAAGGCGAGCACCCCGGGGACGACGGTGCGCAGCTCGTGGGAGTCCAAGACGCGAAATGCCCAGTGCTTGGAATAGAGATCCGCTGCCAGAGCTACCGCAGTGGCTCCCCACAACACCAGGTGGGCGGGGAGGTAGCCTATCGCGGTCTTCGGTACTCTCCCTTGGCCATCGGACAGTGCATGACGGTCGCCCGCGTCAGAGTTCACGCTACGTCCGCGGCTGGTCTCAACGCCCACGGGCGTCGTCCCGCTGACGGGCATACTCGATGCCGTACCTGGCCCAGGGCTTGGCCCGCAGTCGAGGGAGGGAAATCGGACGCTCGGTGGCCAAGCACACCCCGTACGTACGATCGGCGATGCGGTCCAGGGCATCGTCGATGTCCCGCAGCAGCTTCCTTTCGTTGGCGATCAACCCCAAGGTGAACTCCTGCTCCCAGTTGTCCGATCCCAGGTCGGCCATGTGTATCGGCATGGTGGAGAGATTCGCTGAGCGGTCTCGATGACTGCTGCCCAGGGCGTCCCGCGTCAAGTGGTCCACATCCGCCACCAGCTCACGACGCTTGTTGAGCAGAAGTTTCTTGAACTCACGCAGCTCCTTGGCTGACAACGGCGTCTTGATCTTGGGGCGTGGCTCGGTGAGCGCATCGTTGTCGCCGTTTGTCGCTTTTGTTTCTGGCGATGGCGGCGACGACTGGCCATCGCGTGGTAGCCCTATCGCTGACCGCTTAGCGGTCTCTCCGCGAGCTGAAACCGATGCCTGACCGCCTCGCTTGATAGTGGCGCCGGTGCGGACTGCCTTCTTGGCGAGCTTCTTGACCACTTTCTTGGCTGCTTTGCGCTTTGCTGCGCCGGTGCGTTTCTTGCCGGCTAACCTCTTCTTGGCGGACGACGCCGTTTTCTTGGTAGAAACCCCCGACGAACGTTTGGCGGTGCTGGAACGAGCGGCACGCTTTGCACCTTTGTTGGTCTGTTTCTTGGCCACAGCGATTTCCCGTGCCCGTTCCGCCTACCGGCTCGGCGGAGCAAGATGGATGGACGGAACACCTCATTGTACGACCAGCGTTTGAGCTGTCAAGACTGACGTGAAGCGACCAAGTCGAGGTGTTCGGTGGGGGGGCAAGGGACGTTCAAGGCGTCCGGCCGGCCGCAGAAAGGGTAACGGTCAACCGTTCTGTCGGCCCATCGCAAATCAGCCGGGTCGTGCGAGATGACCAGCGTGGTACATACCTGGGCCAACCTCCGTAGCGAATCCCATACCGTCTCGCCGGGCTCAGCGTCCAGGCGGGCAGCCGGCTCATCCAACAGAAGAATCCGAGGGCGACCGAGTAGAGCACGGGCCACCGCAAAACGTTGCCGCTGACCGGCCGACAGATTGCTCCCGCCGTCGTGTATTCGAGTGGCGTACCCATCCGGAAGTGCCTCGATGAAGTCCGCCGCTCGTCGCGGATGGGCTCAAGACCGTAGTGCGTCTGGACCGACGATCAGCGACTCCGGGGTTCCGGTGGTCGAGGGGCTGTTGGTCGGGAGCACCCGGCGCGATCCATGCCTATATGCGGTTGGGGTTCTGGTGCTTCATCTCGCTCGAGCGCGCCACATCCCCGGCGCGACCGTTGTGTCCAGATTGGTTGGATTAGAAGATGGATTCGACCAGGTCGCACGTCTCTTCGATCGGACCGGAAACCAGACCGAGGCACTCAGCTCCTCGAGCAACTTCGCTCAGAATCGAGACGGCACGCTTACCGAACACGCGACGGTTGAATGCGTGTCCGGACATGGCGAAGGCTGCACGCCCAGACAAGATTGGGTAGAAGCGAGGCTCCTCGCCGTCCCCGTACTTCGGGAAGACTACCAATCGGATCGGGCAAGGCGACGGAATCACGCCCGGCGCGAAGTCTCGCGGACGAACGTAGCCCACCGCACCCTTGATCGCCTTGACGTAGTGCCGACGTCGCCACAAGGGAAGGTTGAGGCGCTCGATCACCTCGAAAGAACCCGCCTTGATGCACATCGCCTTGGGAAACGGATGCAGTCGTAGCGTGTCCGGATCGATCAAGGCGAACTCATCGGACAGGTAGGTCCAACCGCGCGATACCAATCCCGCTGCGAGGGTTGATTTCCCGACGCCGGAAGTCCCCACCAGTAGGACCCCCTGCCCTTCAAACGATAACGTCGCCGCGTGTAGCTGGAGGTACGTTGCGCAGCTATCCATGACGCGCCAATTGATTCCCCATTCAAGGTACGGGAGTACCTCCAGGCTTCGACGATCACTGAACAATTCCCTGCCATCGCCGAATATGGCGTACCGGCTGCGCCCAAACGCCGCCCGCCGCGACACTCGCACTTCCATTCGAATCGATGAGCCGACTGTTTCGTGACCCGTTTCCTTGGCACCGTACAAAGCCGCGAAATCATCCAGAACGTCTTCCGCGTCACCGGTTACGGTGACGTCGATTGCCCCGATCCGGCGATGTAGAACTCGCTCGCTATCACCGGAAACGCAGTCCTTGATCCTCACCATCGTTCGTCCTTCAGGTTGAGTAGTCCAGCGTCCGCGAATAGGGCAACAAGCTGCTCCACGTGATCGAGGGCGGTTTCGAAATCAGTATCGAAGATCTCCGTCTGTCCATGGGCCAACGCCTGGGTGGTCTTGTTTCCGTCACACTGTTGCCAGACATTCAGTGCCCCCTGACTAAGCCGATGGGTTTGGTCGATCACCGGGTCATACAGGATGGCCTCCCCATCCAGGATCTCCACCGAAAGATCTGTCCGTCGGGGTGGTGGGATGAACAGGTCCCGCGCGGTCCAATGTTCTTCATGCATTCTTTGCATCGTACTCATTCCCGCCGCCTCGACACCGCATCAGACGCGACCAAGACATTGCGATTTCCGCGGTTCGGGCTGACCCTACGTTGTGCTGAGCGCGTCCACTCGTCCGCGAAGGCCTCCCAGAAGACGGGTACCTGGCACAGCTTCGGAATACGCCGACCGTTCAAGAGCATTGTTGGCGTACCGGTTACGCCCAGCTCCTGGGCCAGCTTGATATCCGACTGGATGATCTGTCGAACAACGTCACCTTCCATATCCGCTTGGAAACGGTCGGTGTCGAGACCGATCTGCCCGGCCAACTTCCGGTACAAATCGTCTGCGAGCGCTTTGCGGTTCTTAAAGAGCAGGGCGTGCATCCGCCCAAACGCCTGGTCACCGCCTTGAAGCCTGGCTGCCTCGGCGGCGTAGGCCGCTTCGCACGCGTTGGGATGAAGTTCGGTCTCCACGTTCGGATTGCACTCGTTGTCCAGCGGATAGTGGCGCACCATCACTGTGAGTTTTCCCTCGAATGCCTTGGCGCTGTTGTTGCGAATGCTAAATGAGTTGCAGTAGCACGCGGGGCATTCAAAATCGGTGAACACCGCCAGTTGGGGTTGACTGCCGTCGCTCTGTTCTCCCGACCGCAAGGGTATATCTTGTTGCGGCTGGGCATGGTATTCGCGCAGCAGAAACGCCGGATCCTCCTGAAGCGAGGTGACCAACTCCTTGTAGGGCTCTAGGCTTCGTAGCCCGTTTTGAAAGACCAGGTGTTCTCGGCGATAGGCCCACAGACCGCAGATCAGGATCAGTGAAAAGGCGACAGCGGTCGTCGCCTCCCGGAAAGTGGTCGTCGCTCGCGCTATTTGTACCGGTTCGTGGCCCAAGCCTCCCACGGCGGGTGCCAACCGGGGAAGGCGCCGGCCGGCGCACAAGCGCCGGATCGTCAGGACCATGAGGAAGTTGATCCCATGAACGGCCAAGCACCACACGCACCAAGGCGCTGACCCAGTCGCCATCAGCCCTACGTAGAACAGCGAGACCGCCAGGCCGCCGAGTCCCATCGCAACTGGAATCCGGTGCCACCGGATCCCATAGACGCGGGGGCGGCCGATAAACGCAAACCAGACGCCCATGAAAACGAAGTAGGCCAGGCCCACAAACGCGACGGGCATAAACACCGTATGCACGCCGATCGTCAGATCGCGGGACGGCACGGGGACCGGAATCTGCATTGTGCTCCACGGGCCTTTGACCGCGGTCGCGCAATTGAGGCCTGCTCCGTGAGTCGCCTCGCACACGCGGGCGAAAAGACCGCCTCCATCGGCTGAGCGGCGGGCGTGCTCTTTGACCAGTTGCCCGCTCGTCCAAGTGCCGGCCGCGCTCAGCGCCAGGACAAGGACCAGAAGAACGCTGCCATGTCGTCCTACGTTCATCATATGACTCGAATCGCCGCCCCTGCTGAAACCGCGTATAGACAATGACGACTACGAGTTACACATGGACGTGCCGACATTGCAACTATTGGAGCAGCATTCGGCATCTACCGTGCACGCCTCTCCGTTGTCCTTGCACATACACGCCATCGCCGCCGGGCATTTTCCGCCGCAGTAGATCCGCATCCCAACAACGTCATCAGGCAACCTTGCATCATGCCCAGGCCGCACAGGGGCGGCAGTGGCGCCCGGCGAATCAGTTCCGGCTCGTGGTAGGCTTCGCCCTCTTCGTCCGGCTCGTGGTAGGGGTCGCGCGCTTCGTCTAGCTCGGATTCCAGCTCGGGGGGCGAGCCCGTCAGGCTGCCGGCGCCGGTGTCGGTGCAGGTGGTCAGGACGAAGCCTCGGGTCACGCTGCTCAGGTTGGTCCCCAAGCCGGAGATCTCCCCGTCGGCGTTGATGTCCATGGCCCGGACCAATACCCAGGTCGAGTTGGGATCAAGCAGGTCGTTCAGGTCGGTCATGGTCCCGTTTGCCCAGATGAAGGCGCGGTAATCGCCGCCAGTGATCTCAGAGGCTCCGACCACCTGACCGCTGTCGTTGATGCCGAATGCATGGCTGGTAGTCCCACCAGTGAGGACGTCCAGGTCGTTCATCCCGGCCGAGCCGAAGCCGTACTTGGGGGCCGATCCTGAGGGAAGCCAGATGAACGGATAGTAGTTCCCCGTGCCTTCCTGGGCGCCGCCCGCCACCTCGCCCAGGCTGTTGACGTCCAAGGCCTGACTCTGGTCACCGCCTAGGGTGCCCAGGCTGTTCATGCCGGCGCTTAGCCCGTAACGGGCCACCGGCACATCGAGGAAGGCCAAACTGTTTTCCGCACCCCTAGCACCGACGTTGTAGGAAACCCCGGCAATATCGTCGATGTTGTTGATTCCCCGGGCTCCCGAGCCCTATTGAGCGGTTTTTGCACGCAAATTGCACGGATTTGCTCGGCGTTACGGATCCTCGCAGACCAGCCCGCCACGAGCAGCAACCCGTCACACCGCCCCATACTTGGGGCCTATGTTACGCAGCCACACCAGGGGCGGGTAAGCGGGCTACGTCCCATACCGGCACGACTGCCGTCGATTCAAGCCGTCGGGTGCGCCGGCCAAAAGTCCCGCGTGCCAGCGTCCGATATTCTTTTGGCTGCCAAACGAGCCAATGATAGATGAGGAACGCAACCATGACTGAAGCACGCGACCGATATATACGCCTGCTGAAGCAAACTGACGACGTTCTTGACCACGCCGAATCGGTTCCCGCAAACGACAACGGCGGGCGGTCCGTCGCGAAACTTCCGTACGAGCTCCCCAGGATCGAGGCCTTTCGTCCAACTGGTAGAGGGCTGCCACCGGGCGTGTTCGAGGAGCGGACGGGCGAACGCTTCGTTCGCACCAGCTAGAGGAGAACACGTGGTTCGCAAAGCCAAAGCAGGAGCAACGCCGGAACCGGCCCCCGAGTGCTACGTCACCCCCGACCCCGGGTCTCGCCCCGTGAAACCGCTCGATGGGCACGATCATGGGTTGGACGAGCCCAACGACCCAAGTAACGACCGTTCGCCGGAGGAACGATCACGGAGCGTACGTGTTCGCAATACTCGGATGATGCGACTTCTGGAGCGAATTGCGGCAAGATTCAGTGAAGCCGATGTCCCACTCATGGTGCTAAAGGGTGCGGCCCTTCACCTTACGCTCTACGAAGAGCCTGACGACCGGGCCATGGCGGATCTCGATTTGATGATCCGCCCCGAGGACGTGGACAAGGCGTTCCATCTTCTCGAAGGGCTTGGAGGTCTTCGGGGCGAACCGCTGGTCCGCGAGGACTTTTTCCCACGGTTCCACTACGAGATTGAATACACGATCGGTACGATCTATCCGGTCAAGATCGATCTACACGTTCGGCCCTTTCGTCCCCTTCGATACGGGCGACTCGTGCCGGTGGATGCACTGTGGGACCGGGCGGAACTGGTTTCGATCGGCCGGGCGAACATCCTGGTGCCGGCGGCGGATGACATGCTGGTGCACCTTGCGGCTCACGCTGCGGTACACGGCGACATCCATCGAAAGTGGCTGGTCGACATCAAACGATGGGTCGAGGTACACGGCGGGGACATCGATTGGGATCGGTTTTTGGCCACGGTCAGGCAATGGCGCCTGGCGCTCCCGGTTCGGAGAACGTTCCAACGCGTTCAACGCGAGCTTGGCCCCGCCTGCCCGCCGCAGGTCACTTTACGTCTCTCGAAAATGCGCGTAAACTGGCGGGATCGGCTCGCTTTATGGCAGGCGCCGCGCGACGCCGCCTACCCCGTGACCCACGTGGTGGCCAATGTTGTTTGCACGCCCGGGCTGCGTTTTGTCCTCGCGTATGTTTGGGCCGTGCTGGTTCCGGATCGGGCCCACATGGCCGACTGGTATCAACGGCGCCATTGGGGTTGGCTGACCTGCGCACATATGTTGAGGTTCCTCGGGCCGATCTCAAAATGGACCCCACGTCTCTGGGCCTGGTTTACGAAAATAGAGACCCAGAAGAGCCCGACTCACGGGATAGGCGTCTTCACCACACGAGACATCAAGAAAGGCGAGGTGATCGCCCGCTACCATGGCCGGCCGGTGCAACGCTGCGGGACGTATGTCGTCTCCGTCAAGACCGAGACCGGCGAGAAAGAACGCTATGAACTGACGGGCAAGCTCAAGTTCTTGAACCACGCCTGCCGCCCCAACGCCGAGCTGTCCGGCTTTCAGCTCGTTGCCCTCAAGCCCATCCGCGCCGGCCAGGAGATCAAGATCGACTACGGAGAAGGCACATGCAATTGCAAGACGAAGCAGCATGAGGAAAGCGTCTCTTCTCGCGAGCGCGCAGCGGACGCGAGCCCAAGAGCACGGACCGGGAAGCGTCCCCCGCGCGATCGGGCGCGACACTCGCCGACAGGGAGACTCGGCACTACGGGAGGCGCGGAACCGGCGCTTGCCTCGCGCCGGAGGTTCCTTAGTGGCGTCAGCAAGAAGGCGCTCTACCTGACACCCGTGGTGATGACGCTTACGGCGCAGCAGGCCGGAGCCGCCCCCAGTCCTTCCTGCTTGCCGTCCGGTGCGACCTGCACTTTCGATGAGGATTGCTGCAGCGATGATTGCGTTTCCGGAATGTGCCAAACTTGATGAACTCGACAATGAGCAAAACGATACACAGCGGATCCGCGCTTGAGAATCACCGGTCGGAATCGGCGCGCGCGGGTCATGGATCATCAGGGCTGGCGTGCCCGCGCTGGGCGGCCCGAGCGGCGTGTATGGTTACTCCCGCCCGTCGGAGCGACGTGCTCGAGGAAGGGCTTGATGACGAGGCGGTGCTATTCGACCCGCCCAGGGGAAACAGCTACCACCTCAATCAGACCGCGCTGTTGGTGTGGCACTGCTGTGACAGATGACCGTGTTGAATCCCCAACCCCAACAACCGTCCACGCGATGCGCCACTTTGGTGTTGGCCGCGTCTCTGGCAGGGTGGTGCGCGATGCCGCGCCCCGCCATCGCCGGATATACCGAGAAGTTCGAGACGTGGCAGGCGTCGTCAAACACCACGTGGCAAACCAAGGATCTGAGCGTGGCGCCGTTCAACGTGCCGGCCAACGCCGTCGTTGAGATTGCCGTGACCAACTTGAAGGCCAATCAAGCCCGCACGGCCGGTGTGCGGGCGTTCGGATCTTCCCTGGAGCGCAAGTTGGATCTCCATGAGGCTGAGGGCGGCGGAACGGATGTGCTGGTCATGCACGTGCAGACCGACGCCAGCTCCCGCATCGAGCACTATGCCGAGGGGGCGACCGACCTTGACTTCTATTTACTAGGTTACTGGGACTCGGGCACCTACGTGGAAAAGATAAGTGCCTTTACCGCCGGGGCGGACGCGACGTGGACGGATGTGAACCTGAACACCTACGGGGTTAGCGCCAGCGAGATCGCTGAGATCGCCTTACTCAACAATCAAGCCAGCGGGGCGCGGGAGGCCGGCGTACGCACCAACGGCTCCTTGCTCGCTCGGCTTGTCGACATCCACGAAGCCGAAGGGACAACGGGTGGAGTTGATGCGCTGTCGATGCTGGTCGCTGCCGACGGAACCGCCAACGCCACGATCGAGGCCTATGCCGAGACCGATGCCGACGTGGACTTCTACCTCCTGGGTTATTGGACCACCGCCCCGGACACCTACACGGAGATGTTCGTGGACATGGGCAGCCCGTCGGCGGACGCGACCTGGGAAGATAAGGATCTGAGCGGTGGCTCGTTCAACCTGCCGGCGGACGTTGTCGCCGAGATCGCGCTGGGCAACCAATTCGCGACCGAAGAAAACAATATGGGCGTTCGGACCAACGGGTCATCCCTTGCTCGGCTGTTCAACCTCGACGAGGCCGAGGGCGCTGCCGGGGCCGACGGCGCCGACCTTGCCCGCCCATCGGTGTTGGTGGACCAAAGCGCCAAGATCGAGTTCTACCACCAGGACGTCAGCGACACACATCAGTTCACCTTGTTGGGCTACTGGGGACCGACGTCGGGGGTGCGCCTCTCGGATCACGCCGCGGGCCAGGAGACGGATGCCTTTACCGAAACCGGCAGCGAGACCGACGCCGAGCTGTTCGGCTTTAGGATTCAGAACCTGGATGGCGACACCAGCAGCATCACTCAGCTCGTGTTTCGGATTAGCAATATCACGGGCCTGGTGGACGGAGACTGGGCGGGCGTGGAGTTGGTGGAGGACACCAACGGCGACGGCACCATCAGCGGCGGGGAGACCACGACCGTCGGGGGCGCCGGGACGGTGAGCACCGCCGGCGGGACGATCACCTTCTCGACGTCGTTCAACGTATCCTCCGCGATCAACTACATCCTGCGGGCCGACTTCGCGTCGCTCTCGGTGGATGACGAGGTCGACATCGCCCTGAGCGCGTCGGATATCACCACCGCGGATAGTGTCACCGGCTCAACCGACTCGGTAGATCACAAGGAAGTCGGGGGTGATTGTCTCGGCTATGTTGAAGTGTTTCAGACCTGGTCAGCGTCCGCGGCGGCCATTTGGGAAGAGAAGGATCTGAGCGGGGCTCCGTATAACGTTCCGCCCCACGCGGTGGTTGAGATCGCGGCATACAACACGGGTTCGGCCGACTATGACGCCGGAATGCGAGCCACGGGCTCGAGTGTGGAGCGTCGGCTCAAGATATCACGTGCTAATGCCGACGGGAGTTGGCGCGCGCTCACCATGCACGTGCAAGCCGACGGCAACGGCAAAATCGAACAATACGCGGAGGACACCAGCAATATAGGCTTTGCCTTACTGGGGTACTGGACCTGTGGAGTCTATGTCGAGAAATTCGACACTTTCACGGCCGGGGCAAGTAACTCGTGGCAGGACAAGAACCTGAACACCTACGGCGTCGGCGCCTCGCAGTTTGTCGAGATGGTCTTGGAAGGCGACGACAACACCGTCAACCACATTGCCGGAGTTCGTGCCAATGGCAGCAGTCTCAACAGATCTTTTGACATCGCGAAACCCTCGAACGCTGGCGGCAAAATGCCGGTTAGCGCGATGGTTCAGGCCGATGCAACGGCCAATGCGACGATTGAGGTGTACGCTCAGCTTGACAGCGCGATAGACTTTTACGTCGCCGGATACTGGTCGCTGGCCCCGGGCACGTACATCGAAAAGCTCGTCAATGTCGGCGGTCCGTCAATGAGTGCGACCTGGGAAGACCTGGATCTTACGGGGATTGTTTCCGCCGACGCCGTCGCCCAATTCGCGGTTGGGAATGCAGAGAAGAATAATAATAATCAAGCCGGTGTGCGCAAGAACTGATCTTCGCTCGCCCGGCTTTTCGTTCTAACCGATGTTCCAAATGCCAATGCCGGCCATAACTACGGGTGCGCGCACGTTCTTGCGGATAGCTCATCCACGATCGAGATCTACTTTGAGACGATCGCGGACGACCATGAGTTTCTCCTGACGGGCTATTGGGCCATAGTAGACTTGTTGCTCTCCGATCACCAAGCCGGGCAGGAATCCGACGCCTTCACCAAATCGGGAGGAGAAACCAATGCGGAGCTGCTGGCCTTCAAGCTCGACCCGGTCAGCGGCACGATTACGGTGACCAACCTGGTCTTCACCATCACGGGGCTCAAGTGCATCACCGACGGCGATTGGGCGGGTCTCGAGATCGTCGAGGACACCAACGGTGACGGCACCATCAGCGTTGGGGAGACGACCACCGTCGGCGGAATCGGTACGGTCAGCCAGAGTGGGGGCACCATCACCTTCGCAGGCGACTTTAGTGTTACGGCTGTCACCCACTACATTGTGCGAGCCGACTTTGCCGAGTTGTCGGGCGCCGAAACGGTCACCATTGGGTTGACGACGGCGAACATCACCAGCAGCTCGAGCGTTGACGGGAGCACCACGCCGGTGACGCATTCGGATGCCGACGTCGCCGGCGGTCTGGTCTCGCATTGGAAGTTCAACGAGACCAGCGGGCTCACCGCTACCGACTCGGTGGGAATCAACGACGGCACGCTGAAAAGCGGAGCCACCTGGACCACGTCGGGCAAGTTCTGCGGGGCACTCGACTTCGACGAGCCCAGCAGCGAGTACGTCAACGTGCCCGCCGATACGACGCTGAATCTGACCGGCGACGCCACCATAACCGGCTGGTTCAAGCTGGACTCCAACTTCACCAGCTCCTCCACCACCTCGCAGATCATTGTGGAAAAGTATGACAGCGACGAGGCCAACCTGGTCATCGCCCTGGTGGGGACGGACTACGGCAACGCCAACCCGTCCGACGGATCGCTGGTGTTCAAGATCGAGAACGAGGTGGGTGGCGAAGGTTATCGATACCAGTGGACCACCACCACAAGTTGGACGGCCGGGACGTGGTACCACTTCGCCTGCACGGTGGACAGCTCCAACGCAGCCAACAACAACATCTACATCGACGCGGTGGACGACACCAACGGGACCGGGATCGGCGGTTCGGGCACCGACGTCATCGCCATGAGCTTCAACGCCCCGCTGCGGATCGGGGGAAGGGACGCCGACACCGCTGAGCTGGCCACGACGGTCTACTTCAACGGCGTCTTGGACGATGTGCGACTCTACAACCGTATCCTGACGGCGGCCGAGATCCAGGCCCTGGCGGCGACCTACACGGTGATCGACCTGGGCACGTACGGCGGGGACCCCAGCTTCGGTTTCGGCATCAACGCCGGTTCGATCGTCGCCGGCTATGATGAGAACGCCACGACCGACGTCGAGTCGGCCTGGTTCTGGACCAGTTGCGTGCTCACCGATCTCGGTTCCCTCGGCGGAAGCTCCATTCAGGCCAACGACATCAATGACAGCGGCGATGTGGTCGGCCGAGGCGACACGGCGGGGGGAGACATCCACGCGTTTTACTACGATGGCAGCCTCACCGATCTGGGAACGCTCTCCGGGAAAACGCACAGCGATGCCATCGGCATCAACAACATCGACGACATTGCCGGGATCTCCTACAACGTGGACGCTCGCGGTCCACGCGACCGCCTCGCTTTCCTCGATGTGCCGGTGGCCCGGTACGGCCTGAGCGCGGGTATGAACAGCCTGGGCACGCTTGGCGGTGTCGAGAGTCAAGCGCTGGATGTCAACAGCTTGGGCGAGGTGGTGGGCGGCGCCCAGAAAAGCGCGGGGGACTACTATCCGTTCATCTGGCTTCCTTCCGGCACCGCTCCCAAGTATGGCTTCGGCTCGGACGGGATGAACAGCCTGGGGACGCTCGGTGGCGTCAGTACGATCCTGACACATCGGGCCCACGCCATCAACGCCAACGGCGAGATCGTGGGACAGTCCTACACAGCGGGCGGCGATGCCCATGCTTTTCTGTGGCTTCCGTCCGCGGCCTACACCCTGTCAGCCGGAATGAACGACCTGGGCGTCCTCACCGGTGGCACCGCCAGCTTGGCCTTCGGCATCAACGACAGCGGTCAGGTGGTAGGAGCGTCTGAGGTCACCGGCGGCGATTACCACGCCTTCATCTGGGAAACCGGAACCATGACGGACCTCAACGACCTGCTCGATCCTAACTCGACCTGGGAGTTGGTCCGAGCCATGGACATCAATTCCGAGGGGGAGATTTCCGGCTGGGGGACCAACCTGAGCAGTGTGACTCAAGGCTTCGTCCTGACCACCTGCACCGACACTGGGGCCGGTAGCCTGTTGGGACCGCCGGACCCCACGTTTGAACCGCTACTACCCCAACGGGAATTTGATGCGGACGAAGAGCCCGACGCCTACGACGAGCCGGAACTGATTCGCCGGGCGCCGCTGCCGCCCCTGTGCGGCCTGGGCATGTTGCAGGCCGCGTTCGTGACCGGGGCTGGATTTCTACTGACGCAGAGGCGTTCCAGGCGTTGTCGAAGCAGCGAAGCGGTACACCCTCAGATGAACATGGGCGAGGCTCCTTTGCCCAAAGTTGCGGTGCCATCGGAATGAAAGCCGTGGCGCCCATCCCAGTTTGACGATGTGTGAGATAATCGAAGGGTGGTGGGCATGCGTGCACGCAAGCA
>JADFPW010000001.1 GCA_022562105.1 Planctomycetota bacterium | reverse complement strand
TGGACGCCATGGTCGCTGTGGTCGTGCAACAGCAACCCATCGGCGAACGGTACTCCCGCCAGCAGCGTGAGAATCAGCGGTGCTGCCACCGCAGTCTTACAAGTTGACCTGATGCTGAGTCTGCTCATCGCCATCCATCCCATACGGGAACCATCGACCCCAACAAGGCTCCACCCTATGCGGAGCCAGGAGTCGATGTCAACCCAGCCCGAAGACCACCGTGGTGGTCGTTACAACGCCGTGACAGCCAAGCCTTACGCAGTAGACTACGGTTCGGCGATGGCTCGGGGCCCAGGCGGTTTCACGGTGGGGGCCTACTGAATGCCCAAGATCTCGCTCAGGAGCAACAGGGCGTCTTGGGTGCCGAGGTCCATGATCTGAGGAGACAATGGCGCTTCTGTGAAGTCCTGGTCGTCGAGGAAGGTGTCCGCCGGGGAGGCGGTGTCCATGATCGCCCGCGGATCCTCTACGTGATTCAGTCCCAGCAGGTGGCCGGCTTCGTGGGCGGCGACGTTACCGATGGCGATTCCCAGATCCACAGGTCGAGGAATGCTTCCGAATACGAAAGGACCGAACGACTCAGTGAAGATGACGGCCATATCCGATGGATCGCTGTTGTACGAGTCGACCGATTCGGAGATTCCGAACGCCGCCTGCGAGAGGCTGCCGAACATGATGGTGGAGAACTCGATAACGTCCGGGACTCCATCGTCGCTGGAGACCAACTCGATGCCCAGGCCTTCGAAGTTCTCAGCCAGGGTGTCGATGATGGATTGCTTGATGGTCTCGGTATCGCCTCTATAGATGGGGGCAATGCTCTCGCCGCTGAACGGACGGATCTCGCTGCCGAAGTCGTTGACGTCGATCAAGTCCGGATTGGTCAGGGTGCCACCGTCGAAGTCGAGGAAGAGCACCTGGACCACCGGGTCGGGCACCGATCCACCGGGCGTGATATCAACGGTGATCCAATACCCGCCGTCCTCTGCGCCGCTGCTGAGAGGAAAAAATGTCGCACTGACGGCCAGGTAGTAAGGATCACCGGCATGTCGAACCACTTCGTTGAGATAGCTGTCCAGGTTGCTCCCGGATCGATCGTCGTTGTCAGCAAACAGACGGCCCTGGTCGTCGAATACTGCGATGGCTGAATCCAATCCGGAGCCGAACGTGTCAACGTCAATCTCGATTCGGTCGCCCGGCTCCATCGCTCCCAGGATGAATACATCGATGTCGCCGCGGGCGGTAATGGTTCCCTGCAATTCAGCCTGGTCATCCTTGAAAATCACGGATAGGGCTGATCCAAAGACGTCGTTGGGTTCGCCGTCCTTGAGGTTCAGGTCGGCGGCGGCGGTGGAATCCTGATTGCCGTCGGTGGGCCGTTCGGAACCATCGTGTGCGGGCGAACCACCACCCGTCGAGCTACCGAGCGAATTGCAACCGGCGAGAACCAACCCTAGACTGAGGACGAGGGCCAGCGATGGCAACGCAGCACAACGGCACAGGGGATTGCCGAGAGAAAGAACCCGTGTCGTCGGCTTGGCTGCACAATCGAATTGCCTCATGAGAGCGTCCATGCAGTGCCCATGTCCTTTGTCTTGCGGTTGACGGGTCGCCCAAGTTGCTCCACCCGACATCACCATGGGCCCAGCCGCGTGTCTGGTCAAATCCCACCCCATGGCCCCTGGATACCGGACCGCGATGGCCACGCGAAGCACCTGTTGCATCGTGTGGTTAGGGTGGGGGTCTGAAGCGAATGCGCTCCAGGTGGGGTCCGGGTCACAGGGTTCCCATAATCTGTCGATTGCGGATCGTCAATTGGAAATCGACAATCGGGATCGCGACGCGAGGCCCCTGGTCGGCTCAAGGCGCGTCTTCCCCTGGCGCAATCCGCGAATCAGTTTCCTCAGGCGGTGGCCCGAGTCGGCTGTCGCCCTCGGGCTCCAGGGCGGGCGGGTTGGCCAGGATTAATGGTTCATCCGGCACCGGTACGGCCGGGGGAGTTGCGTCGGTGGTGGCCGGCGGGTTCTGGAACTCTGGCAGCAGTTCAGCGTGCAGTTCCAGGAACGGCTGGCTGTCGGGTCGCTTGCTGAGTCCGACTTGCACAAACGCGATAATCAAGTTGGGGTCAGCCCCCTGTTGTAGCGCCCGCCGAAGGTGTTCGACCGCATCGGCGTCTCGACCGTCTTGAAAGGCGATGTCGGCCTTGAGTCGCCAGACGAGTTCGTAGTTGGGGTTGAGCTCTGCAGCTCGCTCGACCCAACGCTCGTACATCGGGGGAAACTCCGCAGCATCGCGGTGTCGAAACGAAAAACAGATATTGGCGTATCGGGCGCCGATTTCCAATTCGATCAACTCGGCAGCCACCTCGGGAAACTCAGCCCGAAGCGCGGCCCGGACCGCATCTTCCTGACCAGCGGCGAGGCGATACCGTAGCATTCGCGCTCGAACGACTGCCCGCAACGCACGGCCGGGCTGGGAATCCGGACAGTCGATCAACGCCCGTTCGGCGGACTCGATGGCTCGTTGGGGCATCTCCGGGTGAGCGAAGAACCGACAATCGGCCAACTCCGCTAGGGCGTGGGCGGTAGCCAACAATGACCGAAGCGGAAGCTTGCCGTAGAGATCGACCGCGATTTCCAAGGCGTCCTCGGCGGCAGCATACTCAAAGGTCTGAAAGCGAAGCAGGGCGTGGATACGCAGCACCTCCGGCGCCCACGGCGTCGTCCATTCGTCCGGCACCGCGGGTGGCGCGAATGTTCGGATCGTTCGAGCGAGGTCGTCGATGGCCTCGGTCATGCCGGGCCACTGAGCCGACTGCAGCACTAACTGGACATAGGCGGGGGATAGAGAATTGACCCGCAGCGGGCGAGAAAGAATGGTCACCAAATCGGACGGTGGGATTCCCGGCCCGGCCACCTCGACGAGTCGTGCGGTGAGTTCGAGGTTGAAGGGTCGGCGTTGCAGCTCCTGGCGGAGGGCGGCGACGGCGTTGGCGTGTTGCTGGTTGGCGTTGTCGGTGTCGCCCTCGGCGGCCAGGAGTTCCGCATGCAGGAGGCTGAACTCGCCCCATAGCCGATTCGCATTCCAATAACCCGGCGCGGCTCGATACAAGTAGCCGAGTGCGATCATGCCGCGTCGTTGATGGTCCGCGGCGCGTTTCAGATCCTTACGAGCCAAGGTCTCGCGGCGTGAGCCGGACTCATCCTGCTCTGCTCGAGCCATACGCTGGCGGAACGATTCGAAATGATACCTGGCGATGTTAAGGTGCACGGCGCTGAGTTGCTCCATGGCGACCAGGCGCCGTTGCGGATTCAGTCGCGATTGTCTGGCCGTCCGAGCCTGCGACACGGCGGCGTCCCAGTCAAGCCGGGCCATCGATAGTGGGAACTCATACCCGGCACGGGCGCCGCGAAAGTCATGATAGTTGAAGCGGGCCAGCACCAGGGCACCCCCGAGGCATACCACAACGGCGATCGGACGCCCGATCCGGGCAGGGATGAGCGACGCTGCACCGCGCACGGTCGGCGGGGCGGACATCGCCCAGGTCAGGCCAATCAGGGTGTAGAAGACGGTCGGCAGGCCGGCGACGCGCAGACCGACGCCGAAGGTTTCCTCGACGGCCAATCCCGCTAGTGAGGCCAACAGGCCGGCCAACACGTAACGCACCCAGACCGTCCGGGCCCGATCCATCGCCCGTATGCCCGCCACCATGGTCAACCCCAACGCAGCCAACCACAGCACGGTCCCGATCGACCCCAGGTCGGTCAGGAGTTCGAGCCATTCGTTGTGCGTATGGGTGACGCGGGCGTTCAGGGCCAACGGATCGAACTCGACGTCTGCGGCGGCCAGGCTGTCGCCCAGGGCGACGAATCCGCCCTGTCCATGACCGAGCAAGGGCTTGCGAGCGATCAGATCGAGGGCGTAGTCCCACGCGTAGAAGCGCATGCGAATAGTGGCGTCCCGTCCGGTGGGCAAGGCGTTGGTCGATTGACTGTAGAACCAGCCGAGCAGCCCGACTCCAGCCACGGCGATGAGCAGACCCGCATACCGCCGCGGGCGCTTGGGTAGCAGCAAGGTGGCTCCAACACCCACCCCGGCGACCAACCCCACCAACGGACCCCGACCTCCAGCCAGATAGAATGCCCACGCGATCGCTACGGTGGCGGCCCCAGCACCGGCCACGACGGCCCACAGGCGGCCCGGTGACTTTAACGCCACGGCCGATCCGCATTGCGGGCAGGAGAGGGCAGACGTATCCATCGTCGCCCGGCATCGGGTGCATCGACGTGGCGAACACAACAAGCGAAGCGCGGCGGCGATGAGGGCGCCGGCCAATAGCAGTCCCGGGAGCAAGCACGCCGCCAGAAACAGCGGGTTCCCCACCGGATAGCTCGCCCGCAGGGTTGGATTTCGTTCATGGTGATACCAGATGGCCATGAGTGCGGTGATGGCCAAGGCGACCACGATTCCGGATCCGCAAACAGATGCGCTTCGCGGCTTGAGTCCACTCCCCAGCGCGAAGGCCCAAGCCAAGCCTGTGGCCAACAGCAAGGTTCCACCCAGGGCGAGCTCGGGTGACTGCGCCCATTGCGTGCCGATCGCCGAGTAGACGAGCAACATGCCAGCCAACACTTGAGCGCCGAGCCGGGGGTCAATTTGGGCGCGGACCAGCGTTTTCGGAACGGCTATAGCATCCTTGGCGCTCTCCGTCACGACGTGGTCGTCGGCGGTCAGTTCTTCACCGGAAGGTGAGCGAATGAGCAGCGATCCTCCGAGCAAGACCAGCGCTAGCGCCGCACCCATTCCGAAGACGAACGATTTGACGGCGATTCCCTGGGCGGTCGTTTGCGAGTAGTTGAGGTCAAGCACACCGACGACGGACCGTAGCCACGAGTTTGCGCCCCAATCAACCGCCCCATCGGAAAGGAAGCTGGTAGTGGGTCCGCTGGTGAGCAAACAGCTCCCGGCCACCACGGCACAGACCAGAATGACGAACACCACCTCGCGTGGGCGAATCTCGTCGGTCTTGAGGATGCGAGTGATGCTCATGGTTTCGTGTGTTGCCAGGGGACGTCCGCGACCGAAGCGCGGGCGTTGGCCAGACGGGCCAAGGCGAAGAGCAGATCGCTGAGGCGGTTCACGTATTGGATCGCGTGACCTGGAATCGCGGTCATTCCGCCGAGGGAGACCAGGGTGCGCTCAGCCCGCCGGCACACGGTTCGGGCCAGATGCAAGCGTGCCGCCGCCTCCGTTCCGCCCGGTAGGATGAAGTTCTTGAGTTCAGACAGCTCCGCCGAGGCCGCGTCGATCCACGATTCCAGCGTGGTAACGTCGTCGGAGGAGACCACCGGATCGTCGTCCTTCGCCGCGTCGGCCATCAGCGCCGCCCCCAGATCGAAGAGACGGTTCTGAACATCACGCAATGAACCGATGGTGGTGTCATCGTCCAGGGCCGCCACCGCCATCCCGATGGTGGCGTTCAATTCATCGAGATCTCCGTAGGCGGCGATGCGTATATCGTCCTTGGGTACGCGGCGTCCACCGCGCAAGTCCGTCTCCCCTCCGTCGCCGCCTTTCGTATAGAGCTTCATGCGTGACACCCTGCTTATACGTGGCCGCGATTATAACGGTCGCGGACCGCGTGGCGAATGCGGAGAATCCGTTGGGAAACCGAGCCGCGACCGTGAGGGAGCGCTAGCGTCGCATGACGGCTTGGTCACAGGCAACCGCTCCCTGACGGTCGCGGCTCGGATGTCAAACGATCGCGGCTCGGACATAGATTCGTTGCGGTTTCAATGAGGAACTACGCTAGTGCTTGAAGTGGCGAGTGCCGGTCAGCACCATGGCCACCGCCCGCTCGTTGCAGGCATCGATAACATCCTGATCGCGCTTGGACCCCCCGGGTTGGATGATCGCGGTCACTCCCGCATCCACCAGCAGATCGGGGCCATCGCGAAATGGAAAAAACGCATCCGAAGCCGCCACCGCGCCCGCCAATTGGTCCGCGTGGCCGTTGTCATTGGCCAGCCAAGTGGCGATCCGACAGCTCATCACCCGCGACGCCTGCCCCGCCCCGTTGCCGATGAGCATCCCGTCCTTGCAGATGGAGATGGCGTTGCTCTTGGTGTGCTTGCACACCAGCCACGCCAGCCGCAGATCATCCATTTCCGCATCGGTGGGTTCTCGTGTCGTGGCCACCTTCCAATCACCCTCGTTGAGCCCGACGACATCCGGCGTCTGGACCAGCATTCCCCCGGCCACGCTGCGATACTGAAGCTCGTTCGGCGATGCGGGGGCCTCCAGTAGGTTACGAGCGTCGAGCAGTTGGACGCGTTTCCCCCAGTTCTTGGATGAGCGGATGAGTTGCAGGGCGGCTTCGTCGAACGATGGAGCGATCCACACTTCAACGAAAAACCCCCGACTGCCCGCCTCCTTGCCCCATCGAGTGTAGGTATTCATCACGGCCTCGGCGAACTCGGACTGGACGTTAAAATCACAGGCCAGGATGCCTCCCATTGCTGCGTTAGGATCGCCCAGGTACGCTCGCCGGTAAGCACCGACGCGATCCGCCCCGACCCCTACACCGCAGGCATTGGTATGCTTGGTGAATGTGCAACAATAGGACAACCCCTGTGCGCCACGCTCCTGTGTGGCACCCTCCTGTGTGGCACCCTCCTGTGTGGCACCCTCCTGTGTGGCACCGGTTTTCAACCGGTGTTTGTGTTGTTGTCGATTCTCGCTCTCGGCACCAATTCCCAACCGGTGAGCTTCCTCATCCCACCACCATTCATACGGTTCCGCATCAACGAGTCCTTCCTTGATCGGGTTATCGGCAATGTAGTCCGCTTTCTCGCAGAACTCCCGCTCATTACGAACAATGCGATCGAAACACTCGTCCAGCCACAGCGGCCCGGTTCGCCCTCGCAGCTTATTGATCTCACGAGCCGAGTATCGTTTGATCGAGTGCAGGATCTCACTAAGAGACACCCATTGCCCTCCCTTGACCTCTTGAGGCGCGAAGAGCAAATGTACATGATCGGGCATGATCACACAGGCATGAAGATGAATCTTCTTCCCATCCCAGAATCGGCAGGCTTGCAGAACGATCTGCCGTTCATTTGGACTCAGTTTCTGATCGCCCTTGACGCGGAACGTCACAAAGTAGGTCTTGCCGGGTGTTTGAATGTGAGGAAGGTTTCGTCGAGTGTGTCGTTCGTCGTCAACTCGTTGGAGTGATGAGCTCGGGTTATCCAGCTTCACCGGTTGAAAGCCGGTGCCACACTGTTCACCGGTTGAAAACCGGTGCCACACTGCTCCATGCCGCGCTTCTTGGGATCCTATTTCCGGGCGTCGTTTCCCGGCACCGAACGCCAGGGTGAGCTCGGCGCACAGCTCCAAAGCCGCGCTGGCATCGACACAGTTATTGAAGGATAATGAGTCCAATGATCCGACTGCGAGGTCGTGACGCCACTCTTCTGTATCATAGATCAGAAGATGATCGGCAGATTGATGTGGATTCTCACCGTATCGCAGATGCTGTGTGCGCCACATCCGAACGGCGTGGAAGTCTGGCGACTCATCGTCATCAGACCGGCTCAACCAGGAGGCGACGATCGAGTCGTATGAGCAGGTCGCCCAAAAAGCGTTGAAGCTGTCCTCTTTCAACCCGCAGGGTTCACCTCCCGTCACGGTCGAACGTAGTCGCCCGAGGATCAAATCGTAATAACCGTCGGACCAGGGCACCACGATGACGTGTTTGTGATTCTTCGCGGCAGCCCGCAGCAGAGTCACCCCGCCGATGTCGATCATTTCGATGGCCTGCTCGAACGTGCAATTAGGGTCGGCTACCGTCTTCTCGAAGGGGTAGAGGTTGACCACCACCATGTCGATGGGCTTGATGCCCTGCTCGTCGAGCTGACGCATGTGCTCGGGGTTGTCCCGGTCAGCCAGGATGGCGGCGTGGATCTTAGGATGCAGAGTCTTGACCCGTCCTCCGAGCAACTCGGGCGAGCCGGTGACCTCCTCGACAAGCGTGACCGGGATCTTCGCTTCGGTCAGCAGCTTGGCCGTCCCACCGGTGGAGATGATCTCGATGCCGAACTCGTCCACCAGAGCGCGAGCGAAATCGACGAGGCCGGTCTTGTCGTAAACGCTGATGAGGGCGCGTTGAGGCTTGCGTGTGGACATGATTGACGGTGCGAGGGAACCGATCGATCTGCTGCTACGGCGTCTCCGAAACCTGTGTGGGCAATGTGCTCTTGCTGCGGAGCGGATCCTGATCGGCCGCCGAGATCGCCACGGCTGTAGTCCCACCGGACTGTTTCCCAGCCATCCGCCTAGCAGGCGCACTGTGTCGCCACAAGGCCGCTTCCGACAACTCAGCCGAACGCTGGTACGGGATACCCGCAGGCCGAGCCGCCAGGATTTGGCCGTTGTCCCCCAGCAGATAGACCGCATCGTCAAGTCGATTGGACACAAAACGATCGACGCGATTCAAATCGAGTCGCCCCAATTCCCGGCCGGTGAATCGATCGACGATGACCAGGTCGTGGTCACGGCCGTGCAGGGCGAGTTGCTTTTCCTGAACCGCCAGGAGGGCCGTCGTCCCGGGTTGACTCCACCGAATCTCGGCGGAGATGGGATCCACCGAGTAGAGAGCCCCGTCGGCGGCGAGGGCAAACAGATCCCCGTCGTCCAACACCGGCGTGGACGTCACCGTCGCGGGCAGGCGATAGCGTTGGAGCAACGCCCCGGTGGCCGGATCAAAACGGTAGATCGACGCGTTGTCGCCGGTGACGTAGAGGCCATCGGAACGGGCCACCATGTCCACACGGACCGGCGTGTGCAGCTTGCGACCCCATAGGCCTGTCTTGTCCAACGCGGTAGCGCTGACCAACTGCCCACCGGTGGAGGCGTAGAAAAG
Organism: Planctomycetota bacterium; assembly: GCA_022562105.1. GTDB lineage: Bacteria > Planctomycetota > Phycisphaerae > UBA1845 > UBA1845 > JADFPW01. The sequence continues at coordinate 37,361 of JADFPW010000001.1, read as the reverse complement.
CACCCCCGGACGCACCACAATAGGCGTCGCTTGAACCGACCCGCCGGCCATCACCCGCCAGTGCTCGTAACTCTGCCCCGGACACAGCCCGCACCATTGCACCGCGTGGACCATTTGATCGCCACCGCCGAGGAAGAGCATCGAACCCACCGCCGCCGCCGCGCTGGTTGGGGCGAAGTCGAGATCCATGCGACCGACCATTTGCCCGTCGTAGGAGTCGAACAGCAGCACCCGATCAAACGTGACCACCACCGTCAGCCTTCCCCCGTCCAATCGATTCATATGCGTCGGCCCGTGGATCGGGTAGCGGGCAGCGTCGCCCAACTGCTGGGTCCACCGGACCAATCCGCGGTGCCGGTCGAGACCATAGAGAGAGCCCCCCGACGTCCATACGTAGAGGGCGTCACCGACTACCCGAGCGTCTTGAATCTGCTCGGCGCTTCCCAGCGATAGCGATAGGGTCCAGTCGGAACTCAGGTTGGCCTTGGCCAGGTCCGCAGCGAGGGCCAGTTCCTCCGGCTGGCGGTACGAGACTTGGGCAGAGGCAAGCGGCGCGACGACCATCGCAGCCAGGGTGCAAACGGCGAATGTACGGTAGGGCACGTCGCTACTCCTCGGTTTTCCCAAGCGATTCAGGCTCGCTGTGTAGTGTGACACCGTGGTCGCGTTCCCATCGGCTCAACTGCTCGATGATCTCCAGGTGGCGACGCATGGTGTCCTTGAGTCGCGGGCTCGCCGGATGCACATCAAAAACGTAAGGCCGGTCCGACAAACGCTCCCGCAGATCAAGCAGGAAGTCCTCCCAGCTCCCTTCGTAGAGCGTATCCCGAATGGCCAGAAGCATGCCCTCGTCTTCGGAGAGCCGGCGCTGGCGGCCGGGAGCCACGCCCTCGGGGGCAGGCTGGGATCCATGCGGTTCGGGGGGCACGCGCGTTGGGCCTCCTCATGCTCGCACAACATTGGAGCCCAATCACCCGATTCGGTCAAGTGCCAGGGGGTCTCGAAAACGACCGGCAAAATGGTATGATCCATGCATGAGCGCTACGGAAAAGGCCATCAGCGAACCGGAACCCGCCCCCGCGGACGTGGAAGTGACCACCGAATCGGTGGTCGAAGCCATCCTGTTCGCTACGGATGCACCCGTATCAGCCGCCAAAATCGCCCAGATCCTCGCGGTGGGCACCGCCGGCGATGTCAAGGATCACGTCCAATCCCTCAACGACAAGTATGTCGAGAGCGGGATGGCATTTAGAATCGACCATATCGCCAAGGGCTACCAGATGCTGACCCTACCGGCGTACAAGCCGTGGCTGACCAAGCTGATGCGCGTTCGAGGGGAGTCGCGGCTCTCTCCGGCGGCCCTGGAAACCCTGGCCGTCGTGTCCTACAGACAACCCGTGCTACGGGCGGAGATCGAGTCCATTCGAGGCGTCGCCGCCGGTGATATGCTCAACCGCCTGCGCGAGCTGAACCTGGTCAAGATTGTCGGCCGGGCCGAGGAGCTCGGCCGACCGATGCTGTACGGAACGACGAGACATTTTCTGGAAGTCTTCGGCCTGGGTTCGCTCGATGACCTACCGGAGATCGAGGACGTCATTCCGCCGCCACCGCCGCCGGAGGTGGAGACGACTGAGACCGACGACGACGGCGACGGCGTGCCCGCGGGCGTGGTGGGCGGCGATCAATCCGGCTCGAACAATGGAAACAGCCAGCCCACCGTCGAGGCTGACAGCGACTCGGGGTCGGACGCCGACACGGCCTAGCGTCGCGTCATGATTGAACTGGCGGGTTGGGTGGCCCATGGCTTTAGCCGTGGGGGACGCGAATTCCGTGACCGACTTCGTGTCCCCCACCACCCATTCCTGGATTCCACGGGTGACAGAGCACCAGCCGCGGTTGCAATTGACTGATCGCACGGTCATCGACTAGGTTTCGTCCCCATGGACGTTCGATTCCAATGCCCGGCTTGCGATCAGCCCATTGAAGTGGACGGCGAGTGGGCCGGCGCTGCTGTCGCCTGCCCCTATTGCCAGAAAACGGTCACCGCACCCGCGTCCTCGACATTCCAGCCCAACGTTCCGCCCCCCACAGCCCAACCGCTCGCGGGCGCCCCAGCAGCCTATCCCGGAGTGGCAACGCCCGGTGTCTATTCCGCAATCCCGCCGGGTGGGCGAAACACCGTGGCCGTTGTGGCCCTGAGCCTCGCCGTGGCCGCGCTGCTGTCAGCGCTGGTGGTTAAGGTGGTCATCTCCTCGAACGAAGCCGAGTTTAGGGAGATGGGTGAGATCGCGAGCGACTCGACGTCGTTCGCCGACAGCCAGGCAGCCCTTATGGAGTGGATGCAGAAGCAAGGCGGCGTGCCGACTTGGTTCGTGGCGATCTCCCTGTTCTATTTCCTCGGGCTTGGAACATGGGTAGCCTCGCTGGTTTGCTCGATCGTGGCCGTTCGCCGCCCGGTCCGCCGCAATCTAGCCTGGGCATCGTTCGGCGTCTTGTTTGTCAGCATGGTCGCCCTCTGCATCTAGACATGCGCCTGGAGGAACGAGTGTGCGTGGTGCCACACCCAAGAGCGCGCTGCTTCCGACTCAAGCCTCGAACAGTTCGGCGGCGTCGAGCTTCTTGAATAGAATGACGGGCTCAGCCAACGGCGAGCCGGGCGGTAGCTCGACGACCGCCTGATCCCACGCCAGCGCGTCGTCACCCAGTCGCAGCATGGTGAGGCACTTGCGGGCGGAGAACGGCAGGAACGGGGCCATCAGCGTGGTCAGCGTGCGGACCGTCTGCACGCAGACGTTGACCGCTCGGCCGCAGGCATCCATGTCGGTCTTGCGCGACCGGAACGGGGCCGTGGTGTCGAAGTACCCGTTGGCCTGACGGGCCAGGTTCATCACAGCGCTCAGGCCGGCCTTGAAGTGACATGCTTCCAGATGCCCGGCGGTGGCGTCGGCCGCATCTTTGCAGGCGGCCAACTGGGCTCGGTCCACGTCATCCCGCTCGCCCACCGGGGGCACCTGCCCGTCGAAATACTTGTGAACGAAGGTCAATGTTCGATTGACGAAGTTACCGAACGCAGCCAGCAGTTCGGTGTTGTTGCGAGCCAGGAAGTCATCGACGTCGAACGCGGTTCGCTGCGTCTCCGGTGCGATCGCGGTCAAGTAGTAGCGCAACGGATCCGGATCGAACATGCCCAGGTAGTCTTCGACCCAGATCGCCCGTCCTCGGCTCTTACTGATTTTTTCCTCCTCTTGACCGGGGAACTTGATATTCAGGAACGAGTTGGCCACCACGTTGTGCGGGAGTTGGTAGCTCTCGTCGGCCATGAGCATCGCCGGCCAGGTCAGGGCATGGAAGACGGTGTTGTCCTCGCCGATGAAGTGGACGATCTTGCACTCCGGATCCTTCCACCAGCGGGTGTACGCCTTCCAATCCCCCTCGTGCTCGGCGCAATACTTGGCGGTGAACGACACGTACCCGATCGGTGCATCGAACCAGACGTATAGCACCTTGCCGGCTGCGTCGGGATCGTCCAACGGCACGGGCACGCCCCAATCCAGATCGCGGGTCATGGCTCGTTCGCGCAGTCCGCTGGCCAGCTGACCCAGCGAGAAGTTGAGCACCGTGGATCGCCAGGTCGCCCCGGCGGAATCGGCATCGCGCTTGGACTCCAGCCACGCCTGAAGCCGATCCGACAACTGATCCAACCGCAGGAACCAGTGCGTCGTCTCGCGGACTTCGGGTGTCGAGCCGGTCACTGTGCTGACCGGATCGATGAGCGTCAACGGATCGATCTGGGCGCCGCAATCCTCGCACTGATCCCCAAATGCGGACGCCTTCTTGCAATGCGGGCAGGTGCCTTTGACGTAGCGATCAGCCAGAAACATGTTCGTTTCGGTGTCGAACAACTGCTTGGTGCGCTTCTTGGTGAACAGGCCCTTTTTGTGGATCGAGAGAAAGAGCTCCTGACTGATCCGATTGTGCAGCTCGACGTAATCGGGTTGGTGCGTCCCGCCGTAGATGTCGAACTCGATGCCCAACCCGGCGAAGTCGCGCTGCTGGGAGGCGTGGTATCGTGTGGAGAGTTCCTGCGGCGTCGTGTTTTCTTTTCGGGCGGCCATCAGATTGGCCACCCCGTTGTCGTCGCTGCCGCAGATGAAACGAACCTCGGCCCCGGTGGCCCGCAGGTAGCGCACGTAGATGTCAGCCGGCAGGTAGGCCCCAGCCACGTGCCCCACGTGCAGTCGCCCGTTCGAGTAGGGCAATCCGGAGGTAATCAGGAATCGTCGTTGAGCCATTCAACATTCCCAGTGACGACTACCGCTTCGTCACGCAACATACCGCAGGTAGACCGAACCGAGCCGCGACCGTGAGGGAGCGGACACTCGCGCGTGGGCAACGTCGCTGACCACCGCTTCCTTACGGGCGCGGCTCGGTTCGTGCATCGATCCGGTTGTACGCGATACCGGTGCCACCCCACGCGGTCCGACGAGCGGATTCTATCGTCAGTGGCGCTGGCGACAAATCCGGCAGACGCCGAGCTGCCCGTTCTACACCTGCGTATGCACCCAGCGACCGCGGGAATAGCGGATCAATGCCAGGGCTGCACGGAGGGTCATGTCGCCCATCATGCCCACCCACGCGCCAAGCAAGCCGCCGTGAAGGACGATGCCGAATAAATAACCCAGCGGTAGACGAACAAGCACCATCCCAATCAAGGTGATCACCATGGGGAACCGCGTATCCCCCGCCCCGCGCAAGGCGTGAACGTAGATGATGGACATGACCAGCAGCGGCTGAAAGAGGGCCAGGATCCGGAACGGCGTGGCCCCCACCTCGGCGACCTGGGGGTCGCTCTGAAACTGATGGAGAATCCACTCGGCTCCGACGAGGAAGACCACGGATACGAACAGAATCAGCAGCCCGCACTGCAGAACGGCTTCGTGGGCCACACGCCGGGCTCGTGCATGGTCCCCAGCCCCCAAGGCCTGCCCGACCAGCGTGGCGGTGGCGAATCCCCAGGCGACCGCGGGGAGATAGGTGAACGCCTCCAACCGCACCACAATCATGTGGGCGGCGTAGTAGGCTTCCCCGAGCTGGCCGACGGCCAACCGCCCGATGATCATCAGGAAAATGAACTGACCGGTCCACATGATCGCCCCGTCGGACGCTGCCGGCAGCCCAATGCGCACGATGCGACGAATGGATGTCCAATGCGGGGTCAATAGGTGTCGGCGCAGGCGCAGCCCGCTTCGCCCGCGAGCGAGCACCGCTATGGTGATCAGTCCGCCCACGGTACGAGCCACCACGGTGCCGGTCACGATGCCATGAATGCCCATCGGCTCGAACGGACCCAGGCCGAACACCAGCGTCGCCGACACGATCACATTGACCACGTTCACCACGCCAAGAATGAGCATGGGCGTGCGCATGTCCGCCACGCCCCGTAGCGCCGCCGCCCCCACCAGCGTCCACGCGGTCAGCGTCAGCCCAGCCGCGTCGATGCGCAGATAGGTCACCACGATCGCCGCCGTCTCTTCGGGCAAGTTCTGCCACGTGGCGAAGCTCGGGGCCAACAGGTAGATCAGGACGAACACCGCCGGCCCGGTGATCGCGGCGAGGGTCATGGACTGGTTGGCTATGCGATTGGCGTCGGCGTGCTCACCGGCTCCGTTCATCCGGGCGATCAGGGCGGTGGTTCCTGTGCCTACCAACATGAAGAGCATCGAGGCCAGCCACCCCATGTAGGCGGCCAGCCCGATGGCGGCGGTGGCCGCCTTGCTGATGTCGCCGGCGAGGTAGGTGTCGAACAGTCCGACGAAGCTGTTGAGCAGTTGTTCGCTCAGAATCGGCAGCGCCAGAATCAGCACCGTCTTGCGAAGGGGCGTGATCGTCACTCCGCGGTCGGGCGACGGGGAGTCGTCCGGCGATTGGGGCGATTCGGTTAGACTAGCCCCCGTCATTCGACGGTTGACTACAGCGGGCAACGATTCGGTCCGCGAGGTAGTTCTCCATGGCGGGATCGCGACCCAGCTCGATCCAGTATTCGCTCTCCGGTCCGAGCCGGAGTTGACCGGCGGTACCCGGCAGGCTGTCACCGAAGAAATGATAGGCCTGCGTCGAACTGGAGAACTGACGTTCCGGACGTGCCAGACGCTCCTTGATCACCACCACGTCAATCTCCGCCTGTCCATCATCCTGGCCCGCTGCGACGCGCACCGTGACCCGACGTCGGATGGCGTTGAGCGTCGATTCGAGGAGATCGTATGACGTATCCACGTCGTGTCGCCAGAACTCGAAGGCACTCTGCGAGGTGAGGGGACGAGTAACGATGACACCGGCTCGGCGGTCCAACCGATCGATCTCGAATCGCTGTCGGCGGAGAACCTCGCGGGCCGCCTCCCAGGGTCCGTCGATCGAACCGGGATGGGCGGTGGTGATGGTCCGCATCGTAGGCCCGCTCGCAACCGGGGGACGCACGCATCCGTGGGGAACCAGCAGTACGAGCATGAGCATTGCGGCACGATGGGTCATGGTACGCGCGATCATAGAGACGGAGAATCGCGGGTCAAGGATGGGACGGAGACCGGGGTGGCTACCTCCGATCGTGTAGCGGCGGGGAGTACGCGAGTAAAAAGGGGAAACCGCTCGACGCACCCAATCGGTGCCGCCAAGCAGTTTCCCTCGAAGGAGGAAGGAGGAGAAGGTCGTCTTACACCTTCACCTTGCAATACGATCTGCCCCGGAGCAACCCGTTTTCCAGACGATTTTTCGGGCCGCCCGGTCTAGGAGCGCAACGCAGATTCCACGAGTCCGGCCGCCGGCATTCCCGGACGCACCGAATCGGGCACGAGCCATCATTGAATCAAGAGAACCAGCCTCGCACCCAGCGGCGTGCGCCGGCCGCGCTCGATCTTGATGACGCTGGGGTGTCCCTCCGGTAACGTATCGATCATGGCGTTGCCGATCGTAGCCATTGTGGGTCGCCCGAACGTGGGCAAGAGCTCGCTGCTGAACTGTCTGGTGCGCCGAATGGTGAGCATCGTGGAGCCCACGGCGGGCGTGACCCGCGATCGGGTCAGCGCTCTGTGCGAGGTGGACGGGGTCTACTTCGAGCTGCTGGATACCGGCGGATACGGCCTCGACGATTGCGACGGGCTGACCAAGGAGGTCGAGCGGCAGATCGTCCTGGGTATCGCCCAGGCGTCGCTGTTGCTCTTCGTGGTGGACGTTCGGGATGGGATCGCCCCGCTGGATTCCCGGGTGGCCACTCTGCTCCGCCGCCACAGTGACCACGTACAATTGGTGGTCAACAAAGTCGATGAACCCCACATGGAATCGCTGGCCGGCGAGTTTATCCGACTCGGGTATGGCGAGCCGATGTGCATCAGCGCACGCCACAATCTGGGCCGCCGCGAACTGCTGGAGCGGATAGTCGAACTGGTGGGCGATGCCGAGGAAAAGCCACCCTCCGAACCGATCGTCAAGCTGGCCGTGGTGGGCAAACGCAACACCGGCAAGAGCACCTTCATCAACGCCCTGGCCGGTGAGCCGCGAGTCATCGTCAGCGAAGTGCCCGGCACCACCCGTGATGCGGTGGACGTGCGGATCGAGAAGGATGGGAATGCCGTCCTGCTGATCGACACCGCCGGCGTTCGCAAGCGCGTCAAGTTGGGTGACAGCATCGAGTTCTACGGCTACACCCGGGCCACCCGAGCCATTCGCCGGGCCGACGTGGTGCTCTTGTTCATCGACGCCACCGAATCGATCAGCGTGGTGGATAAGAGACTGGCCGAGACGATATCCCAAGAGTACAAGCCGTGCATCATCGTCATCAACAAATGGGATCTGGGCGCCGGCCGCGTCCCTACGGGTGAGTTCGGCGACTACCTGACCAAGACCCTGCCGCTGCTGACCTTCGCCCCGGTGGCGTTCATCTCCGCGTTGGAGGGTCGCAATCTGGAAGGCTTGATCGATCTGTCGCGGTCGTTGCAAAAGCAATCGCAGCAACGCGTAACGACGTCACAGTTGAACAACGCCCTGGCTGCGGGCCTAGCCATTCGGGCCCCCTCGCCCAAGCATGGAGCCCGGGCGCCCAAGATCTATTACGCAACCCAGGTTGCCGTCGCCCCGCCGACCATCGTGCTATTCATCAACAATCCGGGGCTGATCACCAAGCAATACGAGCGTTTCCTGGTAAACCGTTTCCGTGAGTTGTTGCCATTCGAGGAAATCCCCATACGATTGATGTTCCGTGCAAGCCGGGGAAAGGACGCCCCGTAGCGTCCAACGGAGGATCGGCATGCCCATCAAGTTCCATTGCTCGCACTGCGGCAAAATGGTCAAGGCCCCCGACGAGGCTGGGGGCAAGCGAGGCCGATGTCCCTCGTGCAAGGAGAGCGTCTACGTGCCCCTGCCCCCGGACGAGGACGAGGCCATTCCCTTGGCCCCCATCGACGATCAGCAGGAGAAAGCCGACGCCCGGGCACGAGCTGAGTCATCCCGTGCAGCCGCCGCCCTGGACCACGAGGATCGCATCCCGCCCGAAGGCGCCATGCCGTCCCGAACGCCCGAAACCGCCGCCGCCATCCCCACGGTCGAGGCGATCGCAGACGTGGGCAAGCTGATCGAGCGATTCGTACAAGCCATGAGCGACTCCAAGCTCGACCATGCCGACCGAATCGCCAACCAGCTGCGCACCGATCGGCGTCGCACCAAGGCCGCCGTTCAGCAGTTGATGCTCGACGAGATCCCCCCGGCGAGCCTGGGCGACATTCCACCTCCGCTGGTGAAAGGCTTCCTCAAGAACCTCCAGGGTCGCCTGTGAGCACCGGTATGTGGCACTCTTCTGTGTGGCACCGGTTTTCAACCGGTGGAGAGCGGCGGGTGGCATGGGCCAACTTGTTGGCCCGTGTCTGACTCCAATTCCCGCTGTACCGAACACATCCAGCATGGGTCAGCTTCGCTGACCCATGGCACCCGAGAAGCTGTTCGGTTCGCCTGAGCTTGGAAAGCGAGCCGCGAGCTTTCTCGGCTCGCCCCCAGAAAAGTGTGAATCTCGAACATAGGATGGCAGTCAGATCGTTGGCGGCGTCAGCCCGTGACGCCGACGGCCTGGCGCAGGATGGCCCGGCGTTCGGCGCCGGTCAGGCCGATTCCGAGTTGTAACACCTCGCCGCTGCGGTCGGAGATGTTGCCCAGATGGCGGTGCAGGGCCAAGGCGTCGACCTCCGCATTCTCGCTGGGTACCGACGCGCCCTCGAAGCTCCCAAACAGCGTGATGGTGGTCAGATCTACGGCGTCCCCCTGATCGAGCTCCGCGAAGTACCGCTCGCAGTCGGCGCTGGACACCTTGCCCTTGGCCGTCAACTCGTTCAGATCGAGGAACTCCTCGGCCAGCGTCGGGTGGGTGATCTCCGTGCCGCCGAAGATGGTCACGATAACCTGCGGCCGGCGCGGTGGGATGCCCGATCGTTCCCTCTCGTGCCGAGCGACCAATTGCCGTCCCAGCGTCGGCCGCTTCAGCTCACAGCCCCCGAACATGGTGAAAAACACCCGCTGTTCGGGCCGAAGCTCGCCATCATGGCCGCCGAAAATGCAAAACTGAACCACCGCTGGAACCTCCGAGCTTGGACGTCCTTGACCTTGCCGTCTGAGGGCGTATTCGCGTCCGGTTCCATTATATTCGTCGTGCGGGCACTCCCGCGAGCCTGATTCGGCGCCTCCAGGAGATCCCCCGATGATCGACCCAAGTCCCGGCGTCCAATGCGAAGAGGGGGGCCAGGGGCCAACCGGTTGGGGCGTGCGGCATGGCTGGGCAGCCGGTCAAGAGTTCTGGCCGCAGGCGTCTCAAATGGCTACCTTGCGGCTGATGACGACTTCTCCGGGTGGACGTGCGGGCCCGCCACCGCGGTTTTATAGGAAAGGAACTCACTTGTCGAACGTAACGACCGCGAGCATGCGGGCGCTGATGGAAGGGATCGTCGATTATGCGGGCCTCTTCCCGCCGGCCACGCTGCCGCTCGATGAGGCGCTGCAGAACTACGCCGAGTATCGTCGCTGCGAACATGCGTGGATGCTCGGCCGATTCATTTGTCCCGCTCGCAGGCTCGATGACATTGCGCCGCACGCATCTCTGTTGGCCGATGGTGAGCCATGGTCGTTTTCCGTGCTCGGACGTGGAGGCGAAGACGCCGACTCGTTCAACGACGGGCTTACCGAGGATTTCGCGCTGATCGACGCGTTCGTCACACGACACCCGGGCCGGGTGCGGGTCGATGCGTTCGAGGTGCGGCTGCCGCCCGTCGTCGCCCAGGGTGCGGACGATGGTGACCTGCGAACGCTGTTGAGGCGGGCAGCCGAGACTATCGAGCGCGGGGCGAGCCAGGCCGTCCAACCGTTTCTGGAAATCTCCCTGTGGGACCGACTTTCCAGTCGGTCGGCGGACACCACCTGGCCCAAGACGCTCGACCTGATCATCCCGGCCTTGGCGGAGCACAATCGCCAATGGCACGGTGAGCGATGCGGACCATTGGGGGCCAAGATCCGAACCGGCGGCGTGGAGGCCGATCAGTTTCCGACGATCGAACAGGTCGCCGGCTGGATCGCCCGGTGCGCCGAGGAGGGTGTGCCCTTCAAGGCCACTGCGGGCCTGCATCACCCCTTCCGTCACTATTCCAACGATGTCGGCACCCGGATGCACGGCTTCGTGAACATGTTCCTGGCCGCAGCCTTGGCCCACCGTGATCGAAACCAGGCCCAGGACAACCGTTCAGCCGACCTCCCCAAACCCACCTGGCTACAAGTGGAAGCCCTCCAGGGTCTCCTGGCTGACGAATCCGTCGGTAGTTTCTCAGCCGAGCCCAGGACGCTGGGGTGGCGCGATGCTCGGGTGACGGTCGAGGAGATCCGCAGCGCCCGGGCGAATCTGGCGATTTCGTTCGGTAGCTGCAGCTTCACCGAGCCCATCGCGGACCTGCAGGCGGCTGGGATGCTGTAGCTCGAACGGGCGGCGGAGCCCGCGACAGGCCGCCTTGCCACTCGCCGGCCGATCTGCTAGTGTTCCCCAGCGGCGCAGCTACGACCCGAAACCGCTCCGGGTCGGTGCGCAGTGGCGGTTCTGCCGTGCTTCGGAGACTCGCCCGCGACAGAATAGCCAACAGAGCGGTTCCCTCTGGAAAGGATGCTATAGGCGATGACTTGTTCACTCCCGGCCTCTGCGGGCTTCGCGTCGTGGGCGAGGCAAAACGGTCACTCGGGCTACCGATTCTGGTTGGGCATTACGGCGATTGCCTGTTTGGTCGGCCAAACCGCCTGCATGACTCCGCCCGGATGGTTGCCCAATACGGCGGTCTGGGATCCGGGTCTGGAGGTTCGCTTCTATACCCCCTCGTCGGCCAACGCACAAAACAACCCGGGCGAGACGGGCGGTGGCTCCGGCGTTAGCGAAACGACAGCCAACTTCACTCCCCTGAGAGGGTTGCGCCTGATCGGGGAAGTGGGCATCTTCGTCTGGAACCACACACACGACCGGATACTCAACGGCCAGCCCGTCGGCGACTTCACCAAATACACGTTGATCCCGGGCCGGTACGAATTCGAGTACGACATGGCCTGGCGTAACCAGCGTCTCGGAGGCGAGATACTCGTTCGAGCGCCGACCAGCGACCGAGCCCAGAACTTCCTTCGCTACACCTCTCTGTCGATCAACCCGGGTGGCGATCTTCGGTCGGTGCTGAGCGAGGAGGATCTGGCTCGAGCGGCCGCCGGCGACGTGGTGACCAAGGTGGTCTTCGTCGCCAACCTGGCCGCCATCGATGACCGGGTGGCCATGATCGACCGGGAGATCCGCAGGATCGAGGATCTCGAAGGGCGCCTGGCGACTCAGGAGGACTATTGGGACGCCAAGCGTGCCGAGCGGCGTCGTAACGCGTTCTTCGCGTCGGACCAGGGCTGGGGACAGGACATCCCCTCCAGCGACATGGCGTTCTATCAGCTCTGGGTCGGCCCCGAGCGATACCATTGGGCGCGATTCAGCGAGGCCGACGACCAGGTGCGCAGGTACTCCGAAGAGTTGGCCATGCTCGACCGGCCGCTCGAATTGCTGCGTGAAGAACGCAGCGCTCTGCGATCCATCCTGGGCAGTGTGAATGTGCTGAGCCGCAGCGGCGAGATGATCGTGGCCACGCCGTCGATGACCCAGCGATTCCGCAACCCGGTCAATGAAATCGCCCGGGCGCGACAAACGCTCGGCCCGGCCCGATGGCGCGAGGTCTTTGGGGTGACCAATCCGCGCCGGGCGATCGCATTTCCGTACCTGTTCAGTTGGGGCACGGTCAACTACCTCAACCTCGTTTCCTATACCGTTGGGGCGCCGACTGGTTTGAGGTCGGTCCACACACGCAGCGGGATGGAAGAAAGCTATCGATCGATGGGTGAGGTGGTGGCGGTGATCCGCATCGGTCCGCGCACGCCCGCGTCGCTGGACTAACGCGCGCCGCCGCACGTACCCTCGCGGAGTTGCACCGAAGGCGGACCCATGGATTGCGATCCATGGGCTTGGGGTGTGTTTCGCTGACCTGGCAAGCGTCGATAGGCGTGACCAGCGCATTCGGATCTAGGATTCATCCCATGAGCGACCCGTTGAAAGACGCAGTCAAAGACAAGTACGGCCAAGTCGCTCGCGGATCGCTGAGCAACCAGAACGACACCGTCAAAGACATCGCCACATCGTTCGGCTACAGCGAGTTGCAACTGGCTTCGATCCCGGCCGAGGCGAACATGGCATTGTCGTGCGGCAATCCGACAGCCATGGCGTCCCTGAAGCCGGGCGAGGTGGTGGTCGATCTGGGGTGCGGCGGTGGGCTGGATGTTTTTCTAGCGGCCAAGGCGGTCGGCGAGACGGGCCGAGTCATCGGCATCGACATGACCCAGGACATGATCGACCGGGCCGAGCGCAACGCTGCCCAGGCGGGCGTGACCAACGTCGAGTTTCATCTCGCGGAGATTGAGGATCTCCCCCTGGACGACGGTTCCACCGATTGCATCCTGAGCAACTGCGTGCTGAACCTGGTGCCGGACAAGGATCGGGCGTTCGCCGAGGTGTTTCGCATCCTCAAGCCCGGCGGGCGGCTGGCGGTCAGCGACATCGCGTTGAAGCAGGAACTGCCCGAGGATCTGCGGACAGACGTTGAAGCCTACGTCGGCTGCATCGCGGGAGCGATCGGGATCGATGAGTACGTCAGCGGTCTCCGTCGCGCCGGCTTCGTCGAGGTGAAGGTGGAAGACACCGGTGCCGACCTGAACGCCTACGGCAAACTGACCGGCGAAGGCGGCTCGTCCACCTCCTGCTGCTGCGGCGGGACCGACGACGCGGAAAGCTGTGAGCCGCATGCCTCCCCTGCGCAGTCCACTATTCTAAGCAAGTACAACGTCAACGACTACGCCGCCAGCGTCCGCGTCACCGCCACCAAACCCGCTCCTTCGGCGTAGTAGACGGCGTCGAAGGTCAAGACCCGAGCTACTCGACGCGGTGAGGCGAGCCCCCTGCCTTGATTGAGGGCGCTCTCGATGCGACGGGATCGCCGGGTAGATCTACTTCGGACTTGATCCCGCGGGGCAAATCCGATAGGGTGAGGGGTACACTTCGGTCTGGAGCCTACCAAGAGTCCAAGGCCTCGGATCTGGACGGCGGAAGGGGTATAAACCACGAACCGCTCGCAAACAGAGCAGACGCCCATTTGCACCCGGCGCGGTGCGCCTACCGTGGCGGAGCATCCGGATCGCACCAAGCTAGCATCATCCGTTGACCGAACGACGACAGTCTCACGGAGTCCACGCCGCGAGCTACCTTTCGGTGTTGGGCGGGCCGTCTTCCTGCGACCACTTCACGATTCAACCGGTTTGAAGCACGCCAAAACTGTCGTATCCCAAGTTGATGTCTCAACCAACCAAAGCAAAGGAGGAGAACGATGTTCCGAAGAAATGTGCGTACCATGTCGGGCGTATTGCTGATTCTTGTCGTGTCGGCGCCGACTTGGGCGGAAGAGCTTGAACAAACCGTGGGCTTGATGCATTACGATCCGGCATCGTATGAAGGCTACACGCTGTTTACGCCCATGCTGTACACCGAAACGTACCTGATCGACATTTACGGCAGGCTGATTCACTCCTGGTCAGCAGCGGACAAGCCGGGCAAGTCCGCCTATCTCCTCGAGGACGGAACCCTGCTGCGCCCGGCGTTTCCGGGGCCCGACTCCAACCCCACTTTCCCGCCCGCTGGAGCCGGCGGATACGTACAAATACTGGATTGGGACAGCACGGTCTTGTGGGAGTTCGAGTACTCGAGCGACCAGTACCTGCTGCACCACGACATGGAACTACTCCCCAACGGAAATATTCTCATGATCGCGTGGGAATACAAGTCGTTTGACGCTAGCGTAACAGCGGGGCGCGATCCGAAATCACTGATCGATGGTGAGCTGTATCCGGATCACATCATCGAGGTCGAACCCGCTGGGGCCGTGGGCGGCGAGATTGTCTGGGAATGGCATGTCTGGGACCATCTCATCCAGGATTTCGATGCCACGAAGGACAATTTCGGAGTCGTCGAGGACCACCCCGAGCTTCTCGACATCAACTACTTCGCCAATCCCACCTCCGAAGGTTTCGGTGCCCGGAACATGGTCAAGCGAGGGGCGGGCGCCGACTGGTTGCACTCCAACGGGATCGACTACCACGCCGAGTTCGACCAGATCATCCTCAGCGTTACCGGTACGGACGAGTTCTTCATTCTCGATCACAGCACGACCACCGAAGAAGCAGCCGGGCACACCGGCGGAATCCGGGGCCACGGCGGAGATATCCTCTATCGTTGGGGGAATCCACAGGCCTACCGTAGCGGCGGCGGCGAGCATCACCGACTGGGAAGCCCGCACCACGCTACCTGGATCGAACCCGGACTTCCCGGCGAGGGCAATGTGATCGTCATGAACACGCGGCGGTTGTTCGAGGAGCCGGACCACTACAGTTCGATCGACGAGATGGTGATCCCGGTCGACAAAGCGGGCAACTATCCGGAGCTGGGTGCCGGCGAGGCGTATGGCCCGACGGCGCCGACCTGGAGCTACATGGCCGAGCCGGTAGACGATTTCTTCACACCCGGCGGCAACGCCAAGCGCCTTCCCAACGGTAACACGCTAATCGACAAGGCCGACACCGGGACGCTCTTCGAGGTCAACACGGCGGGAGAGACCGTGTGGACGTACACCAGCCCCGTCAAGCCCGGCGGGCCGATAAACCAGGGCGATGTCATGCCCGTGCATCCGCCTCAGCCGGATACGTTGCTGAACAAGATATTCAAAATGCTGCGCTATTCGCCGGATTATGCGGGGCTCGCTGGACGGGATCTGACTCCTGGAAGCATGCTCGAGTTGTATCCACCCGACGGCGACTTTCACGACGATGGCCAGGTGGATGCGGACGATTTTGAGCACTTCGTAGATTGCTATACGGATTCCTGCGGTGATGGTCCCTGCGAACCGCCGCTCTATGTCAATCCATGGTGTACGGTGGCCGACTTCAACGACGACTGGGACGTGGACTGCGCCGACTTCTTCCTGTTTGCCCTGGCATGGAGTATTCCGGAAGAAATCCCCCTTTTCGCAGAGTGTCCGCTGCCTTGTTTCGGTGACGCCAATGGCGACGGCACGGTCGATCCGCTCGATGTCGGGCTGGTGCTGGCCCACTTCGGCTGCGACGTGGGCGCCGGCGATCCGGAGTGCGACGCCGCCGATCAGAACTTCGACGGTAGCGTCAATCCGCTCGATTCGGGATTCGTCATGGCTCGGTTCGGGGCGTGCGACTAGCAGCTCAATTCGGACGAACTGAATGACGGGTTGGGTGGCACGGTCTGGTACTCCAGGCCGTGGTCCTTTTGACCGCCACGGCCTGGAGTACCAGACCGTGCCACCCATCAAAGTGCGCCTGACGAAGCACTAGCCCATGTGGTCGATCACCGCTTGGCCGAACTCGCTGCACTTGACCAACGTCACCGGCTGAGCCTCGCCCTGCATGAGACGGTGGAAGTCGTAGGTGACGGTGCGGGCGGCGATGGCCCCTTTGATGCCCTTGATGATCAGATCAGCCGCCTCGTTCCAATCCAGGTAACGGAACATCAGCTCGCCGGACAGAATCACCGAGCCGGGATTGACCTTGTCCTGACCGGTGTACTTCGGGGCCGTCCCGTGGGTGGCCTCGAAGATCGCGTGCCCCGTTTGATAGTTGATGTTCCCGCCGGGGGCGATGCCGATGCCACCCACCTGGGCAGCCAAGGCGTCGGATAGGTAGTCGCCGTTCAGGTTCAGCGTGGCGATCACGTCGAACTCGTTGGCCCGGGTGAGCACCTGTTGAAGGGTGATGTCGGCAATGGCGTCCTTGACGAGAATCTTGCCCGCGGCCAGGGCTTTTTCCTGCTCGTGGTTGGCGGCCTCTTCGCCGTCCGCCTTCTTGGTGCGTTCCCATTGGGACCAGGTGTAGGTTTGTTCGGGGAACTCGCGTTCGGCCAGGGCGTAGCCCCAATCGCGAAACGCCCCCTCGGTGAACTTCATGATGTTGCCCTTGTGCACCAGGGTGACGATCTTTCGACCGTGTTGCACGGCGTAGTTGATCGCCGCTCGGACCAGACGGGTGGTGCCCTCTTCGCTGACCGGTTTGATGCCGATGCCGGACGTTTTGGGGAATCGAATCTGGGTGACGCCCATGGCGTCCTGCAGCCAGGCGATGACCTTCTTGGCCTCGGGCGATCCTGATTCCCACTCGATGCCGGCGTAGATGTCCTCGGTGTTCTCGCGGAAGATGACCACGTCCACCAGCTCGGGATGCTTGACCGGGGAGGGGACGCCCTCGAAGTAGCGCACCGGACGCAGGCAGACATACAGGTCGAGCTTCTGGCGCAGGGCAACATTCAGCGAACGGATCCCACCGCCCACCGGGGTGGTCAGCGGACCTTTGATGCCCACCCGATACTCACGAAAGGCCTGTACCGTATCGTCCGGAAGCCACGTGCCGTACTTGTCGTACGATTGCTGCCCGGCGAACACCTCGAACCAGGCCACCCGACGTTTGCCGTCGTAGGCCTTTTTCACGGCGGCATCGAAGACGCGGTGTGCGGCCCGCCAGATGTCCGGCCCGATGCCGTCGCCGTCGATAAAGGGGATGATGGGCTCGTCCGGAACCTGGAGACCCTTCTGGTCGATGGTGATGGGTTCGCCGACAGTCGGTGGGGTAAGATCCTTGAATTGAATGGGCATGGTTCTCTCGCCTTAGTTGATCGTTTGAAGAAACCTGCTGCATTGACCGAGCTGCGGGAGCGTATCGAGCCGACCGGGCAGTGTCAACGCGGTCGGCTGTTGGGATTCCAAAGCCGATGGATCGTGCATCCTATCAACCGGAGGCGCATCCCATGGCGGCGGGCGCTGCCCACATGAGCAGGTGAAGGATTCCCAAGGTGTAGAGCCCGGCAATGATGTCGTCACCGACCACGCCCCATCCGCCGGGGACGCGGCGCTCGATTTGGCGAGCGCCGGGGACTTTGGCGATGTCAATCGCCCGTTCGAGGAAGAAGCCCAGAGCGATCAGTTGCCAGGTCGGCGAGACCGCGATCATGGCGATGAAGTAGCCGACCAGTTCATCGAGCACCAGACGGCGGCTGTCCTTTTCGCCGAGAATCCGATCTCCAACGTCGTGGATCCAGATGGCCAGCCCGGTTAGGAGTACCAGGGCGGTCAGGTAGGCCCATAGCGGCACGCCAAGAACCAGCGGCGACGCCAGGACGAAGACGGGAATACCCAACAGGGCGACGGTCACCGTGCCTGAGGCCGGCGCTCTACCCAACGGGCCCAAGCCGCCGATGAGTAGTATGAGACGCTGACGTAGGGGACGATCGGCTGCGGCGTCATCGACCGGAGTAGAATCGCTGGGCGGATGAGTAGTCATTTGTCTCGCCAGTCTGCGCTCCTGCCGGTCCGTCCGTTG
This sequence comes from Planctomycetota bacterium, assembly GCA_022562105.1. GTDB lineage: Bacteria > Planctomycetota > Phycisphaerae > UBA1845 > UBA1845 > JADFPW01. The sequence continues at coordinate 19,334 of JADFPW010000001.1, read as the reverse complement.
CGGACGGCTCGGTAGTGGTTTCTCAATAGAATCTACTATAATCCAGCATGAGGGGCTGTCGATGGAGTTCATCGGCCGAAAGTTCGTCGGAAGAACAAGATGCAGTCGAAGCTACTGGACACATTGAAGGAGCGGGTTCTGGTTTTCGATGGGGCGATGGGTACGCAATGCCACGCCCGAGACCTGCCTCTATCGGACTACCGGGATCTGGAGAACTGCATCGAAGTCCTGACCCAGACTCGGCCCGACGTCATCGGCGACATTCACCGCGGCTTCCTGGCCGTCGGGTGCGACGCGATCGAGACGAACACGTTCGGGGCCACAAAACTGCTGCTGGACGAGTTTGGGCTGGAAAGCGAAACCCGGCGAATCAATTGCCAAGCCGCCGAGATCGCCCGAAGCGCCGCTGAATCGTTCGATACGCCCGCCAAGCCACGGTTCGTGATCGGTTCGATCGGGCCGGGGACCAAGCTGCCCACCCTGCGTCATACCGACTGGGACACGTTGGTGGACAGCTACACCGAACAGTGTCGCGGGCTCATGGACGGCGGCGTCGATGCGTTTCTGATCGAAACGTGTCAAGACATCCTGCAATCCAAGACCGCCATCGTCTCCGCCGAGCAAGCCATGGCCGAGTGCGGCCGAACCGTGCCCATCATGGTCACCGTGACCATCGAGACCACCGGCACCATGCTGGTGGGGACGGAGATCGGTGCCGCCGTCGCTGCACTTGAAGCCTACCCCAGCGTCAAGGTGATCGGCCTGAACTGCGCCACCGGGCCGCAAGAGATGAGCGAGCACATTCGCTATCTGAGTTCACACTGCGACCGCATGCTGCTGGTTCAGCCTAACGCCGGTCTGCCGCAATTGGTCGAGGGTCAGTTGTATTATCCCCTGACGCCGGCGGAGTTGGCCCGCTGGCTGGTGGAGTTCATTGATCAGGACGGGCTCAACGCGGTCGGCGGGTGCTGCGGGACCACGCCCGAGCATTTGGCCGCGGTGGTCGATGCGGTCGGCACTCGATCTCCGAAGCGTCGTCGGGTGACCCACGAGCCGTCGGTGAGCAGCATCTACCAGTCGGTCACCTTGCGGCAAGAGAGCGACATCCTGTCCATCGGCGAGCGAACCAACGCCAACGGGAGCAAGAAGTTCCGCGAAATGCTGGCGGCTGAGGACTACGACGGCATCGTCAAGCTGGCCAAGGAGCAGGTGAGCAAGGGCAGTCACGCGTTGGACGTTTGCGCCGCGTACGTCGGGCGCGACGAACGCCGCGACATGCACGAAGTCATTCAGCGCCTTTCGACCGAAATCACCGTGCCGCTGGTGATCGACAGCACCGAGGTCGATGTCCTGGACGACGCCCTCAAACTGCTGGGGGGCAAGTCGATCATCAACTCCATCAACCTGGAGGACGGCGAGGAGAGACTCGATACGGTCTGCAAGCTAGCCCGACGCTACGGGGCTGCCCTGGTGGCGTTGACCATCGACGAGGAGGGGATGGCCAAGACCGCGGATCAGAAGGTCGTGGTGGCCAAGCGCATCTACGACCTGGTGGTCAACCGCCACGGCATCGCCCCGGAGGATCTGATCTTCGATTGTCTCACGTTTACCATCTGTACGGGGAACGCAGACGATCGGCGTCTGGGCATGGAGACGTTGGAGGGTATGCGGCGGGTCAAGGAGGAACTGCCCGGGGTGCACACCGTCCTGGGTCTGTCCAACATCAGCTTCGGACTCAAACCTCCGCTGCGCCGCGTGCTGAACAGCGTGTTCCTGCACTATGCCCGCGAACACGGGTTGGACGCCGCCATCCTGCACGCCGGCGGAATCGTGCCCCTGTTCAAGATCGACGACGAGCAGCGAACGACGGCCGAAGACCTGATCTTCGATCGACGACGCGAAGGCTATGAGCCGCTCGAGCGGTACATGGAGCTGTTCGTCGATCACTCGGACGTCGAATCGAAAACCGAAACCAAACCGACCACGGTCGAGGAGCGACTCAAACAAGCCATCATCGACGGCGATCGCACGCAGCTCGAGGCCGATCTCACCGAAGCCATGGGCACCTATCGCCCGCTGGACATCGTCAACGAGCTGCTACTGGACGGCATGAAGACGGTGGGCGACCTCTTCGGAGCCGGGCAGATGCAATTGCCCTTCGTGCTCAAGAGCGCCGAAGCGATGAAGTCGGCGGTGGCTTTCCTGGAACCGTACATGGACAAGTCCGAGCAATCGGACCGGGGCAGCATCGTATTGGCCACCGTTCGCGGCGACGTCCACGACATCGGCAAGAATCTGGTGGACATCATCCTGACCAACAACGGGTACACGGTCCACAACCTGGGCATCAAGCAACCGATCGCCAGCATCATCGAGGCCTACGAGAAGACCGGGGCGGACGTCATCGGCATGTCCGGCCTGCTGGTCAAGTCGACGGTGGTGATGCGCGAAAACCTGGCCGTCCTGAACGAGCGCGGGCTGACCCCGGCGGTCATGCTCGGGGGAGCAGCCCTGACCCGCAAGTATGTCGAGCAGGATTTAGTGCCCGAGTATCGCGGCCCGCTGTTCTACGCCAAGGATGCGTTCGATGGTTTGACGCTGATGAAACAGATCGTCGCCGGGGAGGCTGACACACCGGGAGTCTCCGTCAAGTCGGCGACCCGCGCGCAAGTCGTGACCCCGGCAGCAGCCGTTGCATCTGGTGGCCCGCCGGACGAACCTGATCCGCCGGCGCCGTCCATCGATCGCATCGAAGCCCCCGTTCCCACGCCCGCTCGATCCGACATCGCTCGGGACGTGCCCATCCCCGAGCCGCCGTTTTGGGGGGCCCGGGTCGTCGAACGCCTCGATATCTCGGCTGTGCTCGGCTTCCTGAACGAGAACATGCTGTTTCAGGTACAATGGCAGTATAAAAAGGCCGGCCGATCACGGGCCCAGTACAATCGCTACGTCAACGACGAAGTGCGACCCATCTATCGCAAGCTCGTGCAGCGCTGCCGGGCCGAAAAGCTACTTCAACCGCAGACCATCTACGGCTACTGGCCCGCCCAGTCGGACGGCGACGAGCTGATCGTCTTCGATGTCGACGATCGAAGCCGAGAATTGGTCCGTTTCGAGTTTCCGCGTCGGCGCAAGGCACCCTACTGGTGCATCAGCGATTTCTTTCGGCCGGTATCCAGTGGGGAGATGGACGTGGTGGCGTTCTCCCTGGTGACCATGGGGCGCCGGGTCAGCGAAGTGGCCCACGAGTGGTTTCAAGCCGATCGGTATCAGGACTACCTGCATCTTCATGGGCTGGGCGTCGAGTCCGCCGAGGCGTTGGCTGAGTTCATCCACAAACAGATCCGCGTGGAGCTGGGAATTGCCGACGCGGACGCCCGCGAGATTCAGCGGCTGTTCCAGCAGAGGTATCAGGGGTCGCGGTACAGTTTTGGATACCCGGCCTGCCCGCGCTTGGAGGATCAGTTGAAGCTTTGGCCCCTGCTCAATCCCGAGCGCATCGGAGTGACCATTTCAGAGGAGTTCCAACTCGAACCGGAGCAGTCCACCACCGCCCTGATCTGTCATCACCCCGAGGCCAAGTATTTCACCGTGGGACCGGCGTGAAACCTTGTGTGTATGTGTGGCACCGGTTTTTAACCGGTCAAGGTGTGGCACCGGTTTGCAACCGGTGGAAGGTCGTAGCTTAATGTTGTGTCGCATTGAACTCAAAAGATATTCTTATCCGAGCCGCGACCGTGAGGGAGTGTTCTCCTGCGACCGCTCCCTCACGGTCGCGGCTCGGATAATCGCGGTTACTGTGAGACACCACAGTAGATAGATGATTCACGGTTTGGAGCGTTCCCGCGAGCCAACCGGAGTGCATAGGGTAGTCAGATGGTGATCCAAGAGAGCGAGCTGAGGCGGCTGGAACGCGACCCCACGCGGATGCGGGAAATGGTCGGCGAGGTATACTGCGCCTCCTGCGGCTACTGTCTCAAGGCGTTGCCGTATTTTGGGCGATGCCCGGAGTGTGGATCCGTCTACAACGCCCAGTCGCTGAACATGACCGGCATTTACATGTCCCAGCACCTGCGCCCACCGATTGGATTGGCCTTTGGTGCGTTGGTCGGCTTGGCTATTGGCGCTGTATTGCTGGTCATGGCAGCCGCGGATCTGACCATCTGGTGGATCGGGTTTGGCGCTTTCTTCTCGATCACCGGGCTGCTCTATTTGCGATTGTTGCTGAGAGAGGCGGGGAGGTTCTTGCGGTCACGGTCGGTAGAAAAAATGATCGAACAAGCCAAACGGGAGCGTGAGTAGCATCCGTCCGAATCGTTGGATCAGCCGGCCACGAAGGGTTCATGGTCGGCGTCGCTGAGTTGCACGTCGAGCGACGGCATCGCGTCGCGCATCCGATCCGCCAAGCGCCCCAGCCCGGGACGTTCACTGCTCCAATGCCCCAACGCCACGGCAGCGGCGCCGTGGCGGCGGATGGTGAGGGCGTCGTGGTGGCGAATCTCACCGGTGATGACCACGTCGTCGGACCCCAGACCGACGCGGAAGGGTAGGCTTCCCGCAGCGCCGACCAGGATCACCGCTCGTCGGACCAGCTTGTCCTTCTGTCCCACGACTTGCACGCCGGCGGCCTGGGCAGCCTTCTTCAACTTGCGGGCCAGGGCGATGAGAGTGATCGGGCGCGGCAGCCGTCCGACGCGACCGATGCCGCGAACGGGTGACGGATCGAGCGGGTAGATGTCGTATGCCGGCTCCTCGTAGGGATGCGCGGCCCGCAAGGCGTCGATTACGGCCGGGAGTACTCCGTGTGGGACGATGGTTTCTAGCCTGATTTCGTCCACCTTTTCATACACACCGGCCCGGCCGACGGCGGGATTGGTGGCATCGGATCCCTCAAATGTGCCCGTGCCCGCCCCGCGGAAACTGCACCGGCGATACTGGCCAATGATTCCCGCGCCGGCTGCGGAGACGGCCTCCGCCACCCGCTCAGTCGCGCTGATAGGAGTGAATACGACCAGCTTGCAGGACCGCTCGCCGGGTTGATCGACGAACTCCAGCGGCTCGCAAGTCCGCGGATCGATGCCGCACAGTTCCGCGATGACATCGTTCGTGCCGCCGTCAGCCGCATCGTAGGCAGTGTGCAGAGAGTAAATGGCGATTCCCGCCGCGATGCAGTCGAAGACCTGCGAATCGGTTTCCCGACTGTCGGCCAGCAGTCGGCCCACGGGTTTGAAGATCGGTGGATGGTAGGCGACGATCAGTTGAACGTCGGCGCTGATCGCTTCGGTGACGACCGCCGGCATCAGATCGATGCACAACATCGCCCGGCGCACCGTGGCGTTCGGATCGCCGGCTAGAAGACCCACGTTATCCCACGACTGGGCCAACGCGGTCGGAGCGATTCGTTCGAGGCCGTCGCACACTTCTCGCAGCGTTGGGGCCGCTCGGCGGGGTTTGGTGCTCACACGTCGGGCCGACATTCGGTCGCCACCTTCTTTCGATAATGTTCAGCCAATTGCCGGGCCATCTTGCCGGGTTTGCCCGTGCCGATGTTCTTGCGTTCCACCCGACAGACCGGCAACACCTGCATGATCGAGTTGGTCAGCAGCACCTCGTCGGCGTCGAGCAGTTCGTCGATGGACAGCGGTCGTTCCTTCACCTCGATGGACTGCTCGCCGGCGATCTCGATGACCACCGATCGAGCGATTCCGGGCAATACCGGCGTGCTCAGCGGTGGGGTGTGCAGTTTCCCATCCTTGACCACGAACACGTTACTCAGGCAACCCTCAGCCAACAGATTCTGAGTCGTAAACCACAGAGCTTCGCCGCACTGACTTTGCTGAGCCTCGCGCAGGGCGACCAATCGCGACAGGTAACTGGTGGACTTATGACCGGTCAGAGGATCGTCGGGGTTTTGCCGGTAGCGCGAGATGACCACCGACAGGCCGCGCTCATACAGTTCAGGCGGGTAACCGGTCAACGGAGCCGCCGTGACGATGACGGTGAGCTTCGGTCGATCATCTTGTGGCTCTTGACCATCCACCCGCCCGGAGGTCACGGTCATCCGAACGCGAGCCTCGGGCAGCTCGTTGCGCCGTAGTAACGCCTCGAAATCCGTGGTCAGAGGCAGGTCCGGTCGTTCGATGGGAATCAGGAGTTTGGCGGCTGAGTTCATTAACCGGTCCAGGTGGGCATCCAATCGAAATACAGTCCCGAACTCGGCCCGCATGGTCTCGAATAGCCCAGCCCCGTGCAGCCAACCGCCGTCAAACACGCTCACCGAAGCGTCCTCGGCGGACAGCCAATCGCCGTCCTTGAAGATCACCGAGTGCATGGGGCCGCCTCGTCGTATGGCGCAGGCGTGGGAAACAGTTCGCCTGGATTCTCATATCCCAGAGCACGGAACATTCCCCGAGCCTTGGCCAGTGTTTCTTCGTACTCAGCCTGGGGATCGCTGTCGGCCACGATCGCCCCGCCGGCATGGAGGTGCAGCTGTCCGCGATCCAGAATCATAGTGCGGATGGCGATGTTCATGCACATCGAGCCGTCCAGTCCCAGGTAGCCTATCGAGCCGCAGTAGACGTTGCGACGCGACGGCTCCAGTTCGTTGATGATCTGCATGGCCCGGATCTTTGGGCAGCCGGTTACCGAACCACCCGGACTCGCTGCCCGTAGCAGATCGAGCGCCGAAACGCCCTCCCGCAACGTCCCGACTATCGTGGCGGACAGATGATAGACCGTCGGATGCGTTTCCAACGTCGAGGCCGACTCGACGCGAATCGAACCGAACTCGCACACGCGGCCCAGGTCGTTGCGCAGCAAGTCGATAATCATGGTCAACTCGGCAGCGTCCTTTGCGCTGTGCAGCAACTCCTCTTGGGCAGCCGCATCGACCACCGGATCGCCGATGCGCGGACGCGTACCCTTGATCGGCCGAGTAACCACCCGCCCATCGCGCAGGTCCAGAAACAGCTCGGGAGAGCTGCTCAAGATCGCTCCGTCGCCCCAGTCAAGCCAGGCTGCGTACGCGGCGGGGTTCGCACGTCGCAGACGGCGATAGAGCTCCAACGGTGATGCCGCAGTCGCCGTGGTAAACCGCTGGGTCAGATTCACCTGGTAGGCGTCGCCGGCCGCGATGTAGTCGAGGATTCGGCGCACCTTCTGCAAATACTGGTCATGCGTCATGTTGGAGACGGGTGGCGGCCCTACCGGCGAATCTAAAGTATCGGGTGTGGGCCGAGGCGACTGACAAGCGAGTTCCATCAGCCGATCTATGCGTTCGTCCGCTGATGGGCGTGTGACCGGGAGGTCAGGCGGCCAGTCAACCGCCACGGCGAAGCATCGATCCCGGGCATGATCCCAGATGAGGGCACTGTCGTAGAGGCGAAAGCCGACGACCGGTTGGTCCACATCCGGCGCTACACGCGGGCGGACGTTCTCCAGGACGGCGCCGGCCTCGTAGCCGACGAATCCGACCCATCCGCCGGGAAACGGCACATCGGGGCGTGAATGCACGGCGGGCCATCGATCCAGCGCCGACCGGAAACCGTCAACCCAGTCTCCGCCGTCCAGGTCTCGCTGCACGAATTCGTCCACCGGATCACACCCCAGAATCGAATAGCGACCGGCGGACGAATCGGTGGAAACGCTTTCCAGCACGAATGGATGGGGCTGCCGGGCGAGCCCGGCGAGCGCCGGGCCAATCGACACCGCCTGCGGGCACTGGCGTACCAGCAGGCCGGCGTTGTCATGTCCAAACGGGCGATTCATGGGCGGAGATTATAGCGGAAAGGCGGGCTCCGGCGGCAGGGCGTCCGCACAAGTCACAAGGGCCGCGATCGTTGACAGGGGCCAGGGCGATCAGTAGGGTCGCGTCGTTGGTGTGGCTTGAGGAAGTGACCTTTCAGAAGCGGGAATTGACGACCATGTCCGAGACAAGACCACCGGTCATTGTGTTTGCCCTCATGGCGGCGTTTGGCTACGGGCTCGTTGCCCAGGCCAGCCAGGACGCGTCCCCGTTTGCGGCCTACATCGGCGAGATCACCGAGGATCGCGTCAACGTGCGCAGCGGACCGAGTACCAACTACTACGTCGTGACCAAGCTCGGGGCAGGTGATCGGGTCCGGGTCGTGGACCGGGGCGAGGGCAAGTGGCTGGCGGTGGCTCCGCCGAAGGGCGTGTACAGCGTCATATCGAGGAAGGTGGTGGACCTGGGTGACGACAGCACGGGGGTGGTCAACGCCGATCGGGTGCGGGTCTACGCCGACGCGCTGAACCAGAAGCAAAAGCGCTACGCCTACAATTACCACCCACGCCTGAAGCGCGGCACGGTCGTGCAAATCGTCGAGTCCGCCGTAGGCGGAGACGACGGACTCCTGCGGATCGTCCCGCCGGACGGAGCTAGGGTTTGGATTCATGGCGACTACGTCGTCGCGGTCGCCCCCGATGTTCTGGCCCGTGAGACGAAGCGATCCGAACCCGCCGAACGGGTAGTGCTGGACGCCCCGATCAAACGCGCCGACCTCACCACCACGGCACCGACCCCGGAAGAGACTCGGCAGGGCACACCCGCCGGGGACAGCACGAGGGTTGCGATGGGCAATGACGCGAGCGACACGAGTGTGGCCGCACAGATCCCGCTGAAGCTCGACCGGACCACGAGCACCCCCGAAGAGGGTGACCGCGATTCCAAAACAGAGCTAGCGGCGGCGGAAGCACGGTTCACCGAGGAGATGGCCAAGCCGGCGTCGCGGCGCGACCTGGGACCACTGATCAAGCAGTACCGCATCATGGCGGATCAACAGGCTGATCGTTACGTGCAGATCTACGCGGCGGCTCGACTCGAACAACTCGAATACCTCAGCGAGGTGGCCGTCGCCCTCAAGCAGATGCGCGAGCTGGGCGAGGAAGTCCGATCCGAGCGGAAGCGGCGGCTGGCTGAGCGGGCGGCGCTTCGACCGGAGCCCAAGCCGATCGATCCCGCATTCGACGCACAGGGCGAGCTGCGGATCAGCGCGGTCTACGCCTCACCGGTCGGGCCGCGACGATACCGGTTGGTCGATCCCCACGCTTCCACCACCCGGACCATCGCATACATCGAAATCCCCGACGATGCCGAGTACGATGTCGAGGGCTTTGTCGGACGCCGAGTCGGCGTCCGGGCCCGGAGCCGGATCTTTCAGACCGGTGGCGTCGAGCCGATCGTAATCTATGTGGCCGACGCACTCGTTCTATTGGATGAATCGACAAACTCAACGGAGGCGGTGACCGATGCTCGACCACGCAAGTAAAACACGCACCCAGCGGAGCCAGCGGCGGCGACGTATGAACGTGCGGCGCATGCTCGCCCTGGTTACGGTGGGCACGATCTACCAAGCCTCCGGTTGCCAGATCAACGACGTCAATGCCTTGGCGGGCGGCCTGGCGGCTTCCGTGGCTGCCTCGTTCGTCACCGATTACGTGAACGAGGTGTTCGGCGTCTCGGGCGGCGGGTTTTTCTAGCAAGCGTCCCGTCGACGTCGCCAGTTGACCGGCGGCGAGCGAATCGACAGGCCGACGTCGTTGCGATTCCAGCACCGATCACAACCGTGAGCCGAGAGTAGCCCCAGTGTCGATCGCGCCAAGTCCCATCAAACGTGCAACCATCGTGGGCGACGGGGCCATGGGCACCGTGTGCGGCTTGATTCTGGCGGGGCGGGGAGTGGATGTGCGTATCTGGAGCCCGTTTGCGAATCAGATCGCCGACCTTCAACGAGATCGCGAGAATCGTCGCTTCCTGGCCGGCCATTCGTTTCCCGACGCGTTGACCGCCACCGCCGATGCAATGGAAGCGTTCTGCGACACCGAGCTGATTGTCTCAGCCGTCCCCTGCCAGTTTGTGCGCCAGGTCTGGTCCGAGCTGGTGGTGGCCTGCCCCCCGGGCAAGCCGGTGGTGAGCGTGACCAAGGGAATCGAAAACGGCACCCTGCTTCGGGCGACGCAAATCATCGGCGACGTGCTCGGCGAGGTCCCCCTGGCGGTGCTTTCCGGGCCCAGCATCGCAACCGAAGTGGCCGACGGCCTGCCTTGCACGGTGGTCTCAGCCAGCGACGACTTGACGCTGGCGGAGCTGGTCCAGCAATCATTCAGCACGCGGTCGTTCCGCGTGTATACCAATGCGGATCTGCTGGGGGTCGAGCTTGCGGGGGCGACGAAGAACGTGGTAGCCATCGCGGCGGGTATCATCGACGGGCTCAAGGCGGGCGACAACGCCAAGGCGGCCCTGATCACCCGAGGCCTGGTCGAGATCACCCGTTTGGGCGTCGCCATGGGAGCCCATGCCGAGACGTTCAAGGGGTTGGCGGGGGTAGGCGATCTGGTGACGACATGCGTTTCCCCGGTCGGACGAAACCGGTCGGCCGGTGAGCGGATTGGGGCGGGCGAATCGGTAGCCGATGTCGTCGCAGCGACGCCGTCGGTGATCGAGGGCATTCCCACGACCCGCAGCGTAGCTGAACTGGCTCGTGAGTACCACGTGCAGATGCCGATCACATTGGCCGTGTATGAAGTGCTCTTCGAGCAGATGTCGCCGCGAAGTGCGATCGACGAGTTGATGACCCGCCAACTCAAGCACGAATAGACCAGCGAGGATTCGCAAGATCGAAGGCTGACGACTTTGCCCACCAGGATGGTTCACAAGACGGTCGGTAAGACCAAGCTATGCGGCTTCTCGCTGGCCGGCGAGGAAACGGTGGTCGCTGCGCCCGAGCTCAACGTCTGCTTCGACGTCGGCCGGGCGCCACGCGAGATCATTTCCATCGATACGGTCTGCATTTCCCACGGCCACCAGGACCACGCCGCGGGGTTGGCGTACTATCTCTCCCAACGAAACTTTGTGGGCAACTCACCGGGACGGGTGCTGCTGCATCGATCGTTGGCCCAGCCTGCCCAACGGCTGATGGACGTCTGGTCGGAGTTGGAGGGACACCACTGCCCGGGCGAGATCATCGCCATGGATCCCGGTGACGAGTTCGTCCTACGCCGGGATCTCATCGTCCGTAGCTATGCCGTGTCCCACACCGCCGGGGCGCTGGGCTACTCGGTGATCGAAGCCCGTCACAAACTAAAACCCGAGTATGCGGATCGAAGTGGGCCGCAGCTCGTTGAACTCAAGCGGCAGGGCGTGGAGATCGAACGACGCAACGAAGTGTCGCTCATCAGTTGCACGGGCGATACCGCGGCAGGAGCGTTCCTCGAGCTGGACCACGTGCGCGATGCCGAGCTCCTGCTGCTCGAATGTACCTTCTTCGACCGCCAGCACGTTACCCGCGCCCGGGCCGGTCGGCACATCCACGTCTGCGACCTCCGCGACATCATGCGGACGATCCGCTGCCCGCACGTGGTGCTGACGCACGTGACCCGTCGTACGGATCTGCGGACGGCCAAGCGAATCCTCGAGGGCGCCGTCGATCGAGACGATCTCGAACGCCTCTCATTCCTGATGGATCACCCTCGTCGCGACCACCATCGCCGTCCAGCGCGAACGCTCGCCGTCGGGGGCGAACGCTCGCCCCAGCGGGGCGACGGGCTGTAGCCACAGGTGGAGCGGGGTGGCCGCGTAGCGGCCCGACGCGCAACCCGTGGAATACCAATACATCATCCCCTTTCAGCCCCGGAGGGGCGAAAGATTCGGGCGCTCAATTCACTTCTGCGCGATCCGTGGAGCGTGCAACGCAGATGTTCGTCGGGATGACTCTTGCGCCGTGACGCTTCCTCCGCCCCGCCGGGGCGGGACTGTTGAGACGCGAATGAGTCCACGGGTTGCGTCCGCGGCGGCGGACTCCACCCGTGGCTACACTCCGCCGCCCCTCCGGGGCGAATACCGAGCTGGTTCCCCAACGCCTTCGGGGCAAGTGCGCGGCTGCATCCCCCTGCAACTCGGGAGCGACTGCGCTTGCCAGCGGCACTGGTACGCTGCTACATTGGCACGAAGAGGTCACGCGCTCCCAATAGCCTTCGGCTACCGTCGGGTCGGATCGACGTGGCCTCGCAGATAGGAAGCACGAGCATAGCATGGTTGCGAAATTGGCGACGAAACGGGACGGAACAACCTGGAAACCTGCAACGGGCAGGGTCTGCGGGTACGTGCTGGCCATCGCCGCGGTGCTCACCGTGCCGACGACCGCCCAACAGGCGCCAAGCCAGGTGCCTAACTCACCGACCATCCGATTTGAGAGGATCCCAGCCTCCAGCCTCCCGCGGTTCGTTCACTTCAACGGTCAAACGCGGGCTTCGCTGGTTCCGGAGGACAACGGCTCGGGCTGCGCCTGGGGCGACTACGACAGCGACGGGGACGACGATTTGTACCTGTGCAACCTGAACGGGCCGTTGCTTATGGATGCCACCCAGCGCAACAAACTGCCGGGTAGCAGACTGTGGCGCAACGACGGCGCCGGCCGGTTTACCGACGTGACCGAGGCCGCAGGGTTGACCCGGTCGCGCATGGACATGGCTGCGGTGTTCGTGGACTTCGACAACGACGGCGACGACGATCTGCTGGTCACCCATCTGGAAGGCGTGAATCTGTTTCGCAATGATGGCGGGCGCTTCCGCGACGTCACCGACATGGTCGGACTGGGCGGTGTGACGGACTATTGCCTGGGCAGCGCCTGGGGCGACTACGACGGCGACGGTCGCCTGGACCTCTATCTTTGTCGCTATGTTGATTTTCCCATAGCCAAGGCTCGCACGCGCCCCTTGGTGGCTGGGCGACCGGCGCCGATGACCACGCCGGGGAATTACCCGCCGTTGCCGAATCACCTGTTTCACCAGGAGCCCGACGGGACGTTTCGAGACGTCACGGAAATCTCCGGGACAGCAGCCGCCCATGGACGCAGCATGCAGGCCGTCTGGTGCGACTTCGACAACGACGGAGCGATCGATCTGTTCGTCTCCAACGATCAATCGTTGGACTGCCTGTTCCGCAACAAGGGCGACGGGACGTTTGAAGACGTCGCGATAGTCTCCGGCGTATTCGACCCGCGCGGCGGCATGGGAGTGGCCATCGTCGATCTCGACTCCGACGGGGATCAGGACTTCCTGGTCACCCACTGGGTGGCCGAGGATCCAGCCTTCTATGTGAACGAATCGCTGGAAGGCGCCCTGCTCTTCGAGGACCGGTCACCAGCCGTCGGACTCCGCAAGAGCAATCTAGACCTGGTGGGATGGGCGGCTGGTTTCGAGGACTTCGACAACGACGGGGATCGCGACCTGTTCGTGGTGTACGGCAGCACCATCGAGGACGAACTGACCCTGGAGGTTCTTACGAATCCCAAAATGCTGCCCCAACGCTCTCAGATTTATGAACGACGCAGTGACAAACGGTGGCACCGTCTCGGAGCGGCCGCCGGGCCCTATTTCGACGAGACCCATGTCGGTCGCGGTGGGGCGGTCTCGGATTTCGACGGGGACGGCCGACCGGATCTAGCCATCAACAACCACGGCGGATCGCCGGCTCTGCTACGCAACGTCTCGAAGAATGTGGGCCATTGGTTGAATATCGATCTGGAAGGTCGCCACTGCAACCGCGACGCCGCCAACGCCCGCGTGTCGGTGCACGTGGACGGTCAGCCGGTGCAGATGCGAGAACTCTTGATCGGCGGCGGCTACCTTAGCGGACATTCCAAGACGCTCCATTTCGGCCTGGGAGACGCCGAACGCGCCTCCCGTGTCGAAATCCGGTGGCCATGCGGAAAAATACAATCCCAGGCGAACGTGACGGCGAATCAGACGTTAAGATTAGTGGAACCTGGTCCGGTAGGGGATAAATCACCATGACTGGAAACTCGGTACGGTGGGTCGTCGCGTCATGCGCTGGTTCGCACTGGCGGGCTGTCACGATCCCAAGCAGGATCTAACGCGTACGGGTGGCCAACCCTACACCGAGCCGATCCAATACCGCGCCCCCGATGCCAAGGAGGCGATCGTCGATCCGGTTCTGGTGTCGGCCGAGGACGCCATCATCGCTCCGGGAACGAAGGTGATCGGTGTCTTCATCGGAGGCGAAGCCCGGGCCTATCCGCTCTACATCTTGAACAACCACCAGATCGTCAACGACCGCGTCGGAGGGATTCCGATCAGCGCCTCGTGGTGACCGAGCGAGCAATCGATCGTGGTTCACGATCGCAGACTCGCTGACGGTGAGGCCACCCTGCGCGTTTCCGGGAAGGTCAAGAACGGCAACCTGATCATGTACGACGTGAAGACCGGCACGCTCTGGCTGCAGGAAACAGGGGAAGCCCTGGCCGGCCCACTGACCGGTCAGACCCTCAAAAAGCTGCCACCCGAGGCGTTCGAGGCCGGGATTCGTTGGGATGAATGGCACAAGCGTCATCCGGACACCAAGGTGCTCGATTGCAGCCACTGCCTGAGCACAGGAAATCGTCGAGCCAAGCCCACAGGACGCTAACCAATCCGAGCCGCGCCCCTAAGGAAGCGGTTTTCAGGCCCACTCCCTCACGGTCGCGGCTCGGAATGTCGAGGTTTCAGTTGGCGCGTCTGTACGACGCTTGAATGGTCATTAGCACTCACCACAAGCCCATGGATCCCAATCCATGGGTTGGAACCCGCCGATGTTGCCCCGCGACGCCATTGCGACCACAATGATCCCCCTACACCCGGTCGCCGGACCGGGTTTTTGTTGATTGATCCAGGGCCGGGGAAACAATCCGTTTCGCGGTGACGAGGGCGCAGCATGGGACTATTGGACGGCAAAAAGGGGCTGATCTTCGGAATAGCCAACGATCGAAGCATCGCGTTGCACGTGGCCAAGAGCTTCACGGCCGAAGGGGCGGTGTGTGGCTATGCCTACATGCCCGGCGACAAGAATCTTCATCGGGTCAAGAAGGCGCTGGAGGCGGAAAACCTCTCGGACTCAGGGCTGATGGCGTGCGATGTTTGCAGCGACGAAAGCCTTGATGCCACCTTTGCGGCCGCCAGGGAGCGTTTCGATTCGATCGACTTCCTGGTCCACTCGGTCGCCTACGCCGAGCGGGCCCACCTCAAGATCGGCAAGTTTGTGGATACGCCGCGAGACGCCTTCGCCCAGGCGTTGGACATCTCCGCCTACAGCCTGCTGGCCATGGCCAACCGTGCCAAGGAGATGATGCCCCACGGCGGGTCGATCATGGCCATGACCTACTACGGCAGCCAGAAGGTTATCCCGGGTTACAACGTCATGGGCGTGGCCAAGGCGGCGCTGGAGGCCATCACACGCTACCTGGCTGTTGAACTGGGTCCGCGCGGGATCCGCGTCAACACGATCAGCGCCGGCCCGTTGCGGACGCTGTCAGCCATGGCCGTCGGCGGGATCGAGGAGATGATGGAGATTTGCACCAACAAGACCCCGCTAGGCCGCAACATCGAGCCGGGCGAAGTAGGAAAAACCGCAGTGTATTTGGCCAGCGACCTGTCCAGCGGCGTCACCGGCGAGAACATCTTCGTCGATGCCGGCTACAACATCGTAGGCGTCTAGCGCCGGCGGGTGGCACGGTCTGGTACTCCAGGCCGTGGCGGTCGGTGAGGGACTTATTCGGAACCCCACGGCCGGGAGTACCAGACCGTGCCACCCTCACCCCCACCTCGATGGCTCGCGAAATGGCTACAGCGCCCAACCGTCAGGGAACGACGCTTGCCGCCTTGACAAATCGGCCTTCGCCGGCGATCATGTTCGCCACGTTTGATGGTTCTGTTCTTCACCATAGACGCGCCCCAGCGGCGCCATGCGAGGTGTACCATGGTCACAGCTACGCGAATCCAAGCCCCGGAAGTCACCGAAACTCGTTTGCTAATCAACGGCGAATGGTGCGACGCCGATAGCGGCAAGACGTTTGCCTGCATCAACCCAGCCACCGGCGACACCATTGCCCAGATCGCTGAGGGCGATGCAGCCGACGTCGATCGAGCGGTGAAGTCAGCCCGCAAGGCTTTCGAGACCGGTCCGTGGTCGAAGATGAGTGCCCGCGATCGAGGCAACCTGCTCTTGAAGCTCGCGGATCTCATCGGCGAGCATGCCGAAGAATTGGCCGCCCTCGAAACCCTAGACAACGGCAAGCCGATCACCGAAGCCCTCAACGCCGACATCCCCATGGTCCAGGCGGCGTACCGTTACTACGGCGGCTGGGCGGACAAGATCTACGGCGACACCATCCCCGTCGATCGAGCCATGGGCAACTTCTTTTGCTACACCAAACGCGAGCCGGTCGGCGTGTGCGGTCAGATCATTCCCTGGAACTTCCCGCTGCTCATGATGGCGTGGAAGTGGGGGCCTGCGTTGGCCTGCGGGAACACGGTCATCCTCAAGCCCGCTGAGCAAACTCCGCTCGGCGCCCTGCGCGTCGGAGCGTTGGCCATGGAGGCCGGCTTCCCGCCGGGGGTGATCAACATCGTCAACGGTTTCGGCGAGACCGCCGGCGACGCCCTGGTCAAGCATCCGGACGTGGACAAGATCGCGTTCACCGGCGAGTACAAGACCGCCCAGATCATCATGGCCAACGCCGCCCCGACGCTGAAACGTCTGACGTTCGAGCTGGGCGGCAAGAGTCCCAACGTGGTCTTCGCCGACGCCGATCTGGATCAGGCCGCCCAAGGGGCGATGGCCGGCATCTTCTTCAACCAGGGCGAGGTGTGCTGCGCCGGCAGCCGACTCTTTGTCGAGCAGAGCATCCACGACGAGTTCGTCGATCGCTTCAAGACCCTGGCTGAGCAACGCCGACTCGGCGACCCCTTCGACCCCCAGACCGAGCAAGGCGCCCAGGTCAGCGAGGAACAGTTCGACAAGGTGATGAAGTACATCGACATCGGCAAGAACGAGGACAAAGCCACCTGCGTGACCGGCGGCGAGCGTTTCGGCGACAAGGGCTTCTTCGTCAAGCCGACCATTTTCACCGGGGTCAACAATCAAATGCGAATCGCCCGGGACGAGATCTTCGGCCCGGTGGTCAGTGTTCTGCCGTTCAGCGATTTCGACAGTTTGGTGTCCGACGCCAACGACACGCAATACGGCCTGGCGTCTGCGGTATGGACCAAAGACATCACCAAGGCCCACGCCTTCGCCGATGCGGTCAAGGCCGGCACGGTCTGGGTCAACTGTTACAACACCTTCGACATCGCCGCCCCGTTCGGCGGCTACAAGTTCTCAGGCCACGGCCGCGAGTGCGGCCGCAACGTCCTGGACCACTACACCGAGACCAAGACCGTCTGGATCAACCTCGGCGAGCGGTAGACCGCGCGGTCACAGTTTGCGCGGGCCGGGTAGCCCATCCGGATCCAAGTCGATCGCGACGCCGGTTAGTCTTCGGACGCGGGCGGCGATGGCGGAGTCGGAGCCGGTTCCTGGCCTACGGGACCTGGCGGCGGTGTGAAGGCTCGCCGTTCTCGGCCATCCGGGCCACCGGCAGTAGTACCGGGTTGTCCCTCGTCGATGCTAATCGCTGGTGGTTGGCCTGCCTCTAGGTCCGGGATCGGAATGGGCCGTTCCATAGGACCGATAGGCTGCTGTGGCGCAGGGGCGTCTTCGTTCGGCATTTCCTTTTACCTTCCTGGTACGTTGTAGTACGCAAAACACGCTAACATGATCACCCCGATCAAGAAAGATACCATACTTGCGAGGTTCATTATCCCAACGCATTTGACCGTTTTTAAACCGGCATGTGCATCGTTGTAACGGGGCCAGAATCCAACTTCCGTAGCTCCTCCAGCTCGGACCTCCCCCATGTGGTGGTCGAGGAGAACTCGCGATTGCTCGTGCCCGCGCTGGCTCACAAAGAGCGCAGCGAGCCCAGAGCCCACCGCGACCGTCAGAATAATCCAGGCGGCCGCCAAGCACCATGGCGCGCTAGCTCCATCAGGATCGGCGATCCCTCGCGCGAACGTGATGGAAAGGCCCAGTCCACCGCCCGACAACGTCAACAGCCACTTTGTGTAACTGGTCGAAATGGTCTGATCCGACGCCAGCAGGAAGTCCCGGTGCTTATCGTATTCCCCGTAGAGCATGTCAGAGGGTCGTCTTGAGTCGGGCACAGGCGGTTCGGTCGGCATTTGCTCTCTCGCGGACATTCTGTGAAATGTATGCATGCATGCGGGATGCCAGTCCGAGCTGCATTCGTATGGCCCCTCCCGCCCCCGTCACGGCCATTCCGCGAAGATGATGGCTCGACCTGGTGGTCAACTCGCTGCCAATATGACAGACGCGCTGCCGGTCATCGCCCGACTATGTCAATTGGACGGGTGGCCCACCCGTCAGTAGATGGCTAGGACGCCCTCTAGATGACCCCATCGCTCCATTAGGTCCGCTGGCAAAGGAACTGAGCAGTGCCGGTTCACGTACGCCTGGAATTTGTAACCGTGTCTCATCGCGTAGGACATCCGCCCAACGACAAACAAGGCAGCGAAGTCTGGGTGTCGCTTAAAACTCTGCTCCAACTCCGCCTCAATGAGATTCCAGTTGAGTTTCGCCATATCCCCGAGCGATTCTAGGACAACGATTCGCGGTAGATCCGATCGTGCCTGCTTGAGCTTACGCTTGATCTTGCTGATCAATTTGGGCTCGATCGCTGTGTCATCGCAGTTGGCGGTCAAGAATACACGAGCGACCACGCGCCCGGCCGTCGGGGGTGGGCGATCAGCTCGCCGAGCCGCGTTGATCAGACCATCGACCTCGCTCTGGGGTACCCTTGTGGTATCATAGACAACCTCCCATTCGGCCGCCTGGGCTGTCGAGGAGTCGAATCCTTCCCTATACGGGTTGCCATCCACCGAGTCATCGAGTTGCCGTACCTCGATAGAAAGCCCATTCTCGTCGAATCTGTAGGTGTTCCACGGGCGTGCGGACAGCTCGCGTACCAGGCGGGCCACCTCGCGCGGTGTCCGCTGGAAGACTGAGAGGTCGGCGGTTCTTGCGAGTCGCACCCTGATCACTACCGGTACGTCGCAGAGCGCCTTCTTACCGATTTGCTGGACGAGGCGATCACGCAAGTCCATTCGCTTTGCTTGCACGTCCGAGATGTGCTGCTTGGAACATTCGCAGACCCATCTGTCGCCTCTGTAGCGCACAAGCAAGTCGCCAAGCCCACGATTAGTCTTGGGTTCCCATTCAACCTTGGCGCCAACGGCACGGAAACGATGTGCGAAGCCAAGCTCGAGCACGCAGTCATGGTAGCGCTTTCGGTCCTTCAATCGCGACAGCAGGGCGCACATGATGGTCACGTCGTTGGTTTCGCCTCTCAGATACGTAGCAAGTTCAATAACTTCGCTCGTTGCGGCCGGTTGGCCCATGCATAGCAAGCGCATGAGCGGGTGCC
>JADFPW010000078.1 GCA_022562105.1 Planctomycetota bacterium | reverse complement strand
GATTTCCTCACCGCGTTGCACAAACCCAAGAAAACCACCCACGCGACTCTTGAACTGCTGGATCTGCCCGGATTCTCACCCAACGACGCCCACGGCCGCGATGCCCTGACCAAGGCGTTGCCCTCGATGCGCCAATGCGACGTGTTGATCGCGGTAGTGCGCGACTTCGAGTCGGATGCCGTCCCAGCCTATCGGGATCGCGTGGATGCCCAAGCCGATTTGGCCGAGCTGGCCGAGGAACTGGTCTACGCAGATTTGCTAACCACCACCAATCGCCTGGAACGGCTGGCCGCGTCGATGAAAAAGCCCACCGGCAGCCACGACCAGGAGAAACGGGAACTCGCCCTGCTCGAATCCTGCAAGGCGCTGCTGGAAGAGTCAAAACCGCTCAGCGATCTGGCCCAGGCTGACGAGGTGGCGGAGCGGTTGAGCAGTTTCGGCTTCCTGACGCTAAAGCCGCTGGTGGTCGTGTACAACGTCGATGAATCTCGGGGCTCGGAGAAGCCTCCCGAGTCACCCACCCAGGCCCACGAAGCCGTCTGCTTGTGCGCCGAAACCGAGGCCGAGATCGCCGAACTGGACCCGACTGATCGGCCGGAGTTTCTCGCCGATCTGGGCGTGACCGAGGCGGCCTCTGCCCGTTTGATCCACACCTGCTACCGCAGCGCCGAGACGATCAGCTTCTTCACCGTCGGGCCCGACGAGGTCCGAGCTTGGCCGGTGCATAACGGTGCCACCGCCCAGGAAGCCGCCGGCAAGATCCACTCCGACCTGGCCCGCGGTTTCATCCGGGCCGAGACCGTCGCCTACGACGTCATCCACGAACTCGGCGACATGAAGGAAGCCAAAGCCGCCGGCAAGGTCCGCCAGGAGGGCAAGACCTACATCGTGCAAGACGGCGACATCCTGCTGATCAAGTTCAACGTGTAGGGGAAGGGTCCGAGGGTTTGAGGGGCCAAGGGTTCAAAGGGGCCAAGGCCACGTATCCGCTTTGACTGCTGCGTAATTCGCGTCGAGTTCAGGCTGGAGGAGAATCAGCGCCGCGATGCGGCGGACCATTTCGGTCACGTAGTCGGCTTCTTCCATCTTCAAACCACGACCGAGCATCGCCATTTCTCTGTAGCTCAGCCATTTCTTGATGATCTGATAGCCGCCGATCGTGTAGTCCCAGACGGCGCGGGGGACGTCTGACCAATAGCCTCTGTCGTTCAGGTAGATGTCGAGCGTCTTGTCGCCCCACAAGGTCTGTTGCTTTGGGTTCTTCGCCTTTCGCTCTTCGACCCTTCCCCGCCCCGGCATGCAGACGCCGTCCTTGCCGGGATGGCCCCATCCGACAGTCATATCGAGTTCGCCCGCGTCGGGGTTGAGGCTGCCGCTCCCGACTTTTCGGATCACGCCAAGGTTCTTGAGACGCGGGTCAATCCGTCCGCAGGTTACGCCCTGGACGGGCTTTTCAGTATCGAGCAGCGCGGCGACGCGCCGGCCCAGCCTGGCGGAAGCAAGTAGCGCCTTCTTCTTCGCGGGCAACGGAATCCGCGGCCAGTCCTGACGGATGCCATCGGCGTTTTCTTCGAGGTAGGTCGGGCTGTAGCCGATGGCCAGAGCGTGCATCCAGATTAGGCCCGCCGTCTCGGCGCTAGCGTCCGGGTCGGCGATCCTGAGTTGCGCCAGATAAGCCCGCGCGGCGTCGGACAGGTTTGCCGTGATGGTCGGCTCTCTTTCCTCATTGCCGAACAGGTCTTCCTGGTTCGGATCAGTCTTGACTTTCTGTGGGTCGTGTCGGAGGCGTATGGGAAAACATGCGTTATCCGGCGTGATAAAATGATCGTCGCTAAGTCCATTGACAAC
Organism: Planctomycetota bacterium; assembly: GCA_022562105.1. Taxonomy (GTDB): domain Bacteria; phylum Planctomycetota; class Phycisphaerae; order UBA1845; family UBA1845; genus JADFPW01. Next base: position 11,914 of record JADFPW010000078.1, on the reverse strand, counting down.
ACAACAAGGATTGCCTTCTCGATATGCAGTAGAACGAAAGCGGGTCATAAAGAAGGAGTTTCCCTCCCAGCACTGCGCAGAGTAAGCGGGGCGGGGTTCGTTCCAAAGCGGCCTGACCGGGGAAAAATAGCACCAGCGCGTGTCGAATGGTCGTAGTGCGTAAGCCATGAGTCGCAAATCGTCATAGTTTTCAATTGACAGCACCTTCTCTCGGCACTTCTTTGCACCATAACGCGCAGCATCTTGTGCAAGTGATATGCCCCTGACTTTCAAATCTTCCCATTTGAGGGAGGCGTCATAGTAATCCTTCATCCGTTCTTCCAGGGCGTGACGATCAATATCCATCAACGCCCCGCCGCGTTTTTCCATAAGCCCATTACTTGGAGCAGCATGTGCAAAATGGACTACTGACGCCCAGCTCTTATACTCTTCGGTAACAACAAAAGGGCGAAAACAATGCCTGTTGAACCTGTCTTGTGTAGTCTGCTCGTACTTGCGGTTGAGGTGTTTGAGTTTCAGGCTGTCGAGTACGTCCTGGCGCTTTGTGGCACCCCAGTAATGCTGAAAGCGGATGGTTGGAGTTCTCGCTCGCTTCTCCTTGCGGACCATCAGGCAAATGGCTGTTCCAACGCGAATTCCCACCTTGGTCTGTTCAGTCGAGAAAACGCTGGGGTCAGGATCACCGTCGGGCGTCTTCTTGCCCGTCTCGCGACTGTCGCCGTTCATGCAGTCGAACCAGAGCTTGTCGAATTCGGCAAGAAACCGTTGGCGCATGACAACGAACGAAGGATCGCCGAGGTACGAGAAGTTCGAGATGAAGCAGACGATACCCTTGCCGCTCTTGGCGATACGGCGTTCGGCGATGCGGAAGAAGCGAACGTAGAGATCGTCGAGGTTGAACTTCTTGATGCCCCAGCCGCCCTTCTTGACCGGTGTGGTCAGTCCTTCCTTGTAAACGTCAACCAGACCGCCCTCCTCCTCGGGGCTGGTCCCGGCGAAAGCGTTGTAGGGCGGATTGCCCAGGATGACGAGAATGGGGGCTTCCTGTTTGACCTTGTTGGCGGCGTCGCGCTCTTCCTTCAGTTCCGGGAAAGGCAGCAGCGCTTTGGGGTCTTCCAGTGGTTCCCAGCCGGTGAGGGCGTTGGTCAGGTACACGCCCGCGCGCTGGTTGGTGTCGTGGTCCAGCGGCGCGCCGAGGCGGCGGAGCATCAGGCCGAGCTGGAGGTGCGAGACGACGAAGGGCGCGGGGAGAATCTCGAACCCGAAGACGCGCTCCATGGCGGCTTTCTTGAGTTTCTGGGCGGTGAGGGCGCTGCCGCCCTTCTCCTCGAGCGTTTTGTGAATGCGTTTAAGCGTCTCCACCAGATAAGCGCCCGTGCCGCAGCATGGGTCGAGGATGATCACGTTGTCGTCGGCAAGGCCGTCGGCGATGTCGAGTTCTTCGCGAAGGGCGCGATCGACGCGCTCGACCTGGTACTGGACGATCTCGGGCGGGGTGTACCAGACGCCGAGTTCCTTGCGCAGCTCGGGGTCGTAGGCCTTGAGGAAGGGCTCGTAGAAATACTGGACGGCGTGTTCTTCCTCGAACTTGTCGAAGAAAGCTGGGCGATCGACTCGGTTGAGCGCGGCACCGACCCAGTCAAGGACTTCGGCCACGCCAAGTGGTCGGAGCTTCTGGGGCGTGGCGATCTGGTTGAAGAGACTGGCGATCATGGGAACGTGCAGTGTCCAGGCGGCGTTGTGCCAGTCGAAGCGGGCTTTGGGCTGGGCTCCGTTGTCGCGGCTCCAGAGCACCCAGGAAGAGAAGACGCCATAGAAGAGGGTTTGCACAAGAGTGGCCTGGAAGAAGTGCTCGCCTTTCTCGCCTTCAAAGGTCATGCCGAGAGCCTCTTCGAGCGCCTTCTTGAAACCCGCGAGAGCCGGGAGGTCTTTGGCCGCCTCGACGCGGTAGCGCGCCTCGCGGGCGTAGGAGGCGAGAAACCAGGCGAGGTCTTCGGGCTGGGTGAGGGCGGCTTCATAAAGCAGCACGCGGCGCAGGAAGTCGAGGAGGCGGTCGCCCTGTTCGTTGGCGGCCTTGCGCGGATGGGCACGGAGGGCGCGGAAGCCCTTCTCGGACTTGGCCATGCGATAGGTTTCGAGCCGGACGGGCTTGGCGTTTTCGTCACGCCCCAGGAGAACAAAATCGCGAAAGTTGGTGACGAGGACGAGCCCGTATTTTTTCCAGTATTTGGAGACCTGCCGTCCTTCAGCGGTAAGAAAAGAATCGTCGGCCCAAGGCTTGACTTCGACGACGCCGCGCTCGGGCGGGGCGCCCTCGATGGGACGATTGTCTCTGGCTCGCTGGAACTGGTTGGCGGTGTAGAATCCAAAGTCGGGTTGCCCAGCGCCGGTGTTGGCGAGTTGGGCGACGGCCCGGACCTTCGGCTTGAGCTTGCCACCGACCTCGTTCAGCAAGGTCTCAAGAGGGGCGTAGTACGATGTTTCGGGCGTACCACCGCCGGTGCGGTGAATCTCCGAGAGAGTAACCAGATAAGTCTCAACGACGTGCATTCTTGCTCCTATGCCACGAGTCCGCCACGCCAGCGCCCGGTCGGCAGTATGCCCCCAGCGAGTGTCCCATGTCAACAAGTATCAGGACTCGGCAGTGTGTGATGCCCGAGTAGGATTCTCGATCTCCGATTATCGATTCAACGAAACGCCAGCGAATTGGCATTTGTGAGTGCCCTCCGCTCCAACCATCAAACTCCAGGCACCATTGTCGTTCCCCTTTGGCGATCCCTAGATCGACCCTACGGGCAGAATCGCATCATTAGCAGCATGGGCCAGCCGAGGTATTTGGCGGCGCGGGGGGAGCGGGCGGCGAGGGCTTCGTCAACGGCGTGTTCGCTGATGTGATCCAGATGCAGCCCTGCGCGGACGGCAGCCATCAGGAAGTCGGAGATCTGGTGTGGATGGCTGGTCGGGCGAACCTCGCGGCCGGTGTCCGGGTCCGTGAAGCGGGCCGAAATGCCGCGGAGCATCATGGCGGGGTGCATGGCGGAGAACAAAACGAAACCGCTCGGTCGGCAGATGCGACGGCACTCCGAAAAGAACAATTCCAGATTCGTAATATGCTCCAATACGAGGCACGACAACACGCGATCGAATGACGCGTCGCTGAGGGGCAACGGCTTGGATAAATCGTGTAGGAGGAAGCGGACTCGATCCGCGCCCGGCTTGGCTCGGGCCTTCTCGACCATGCCTTCGGAGAACTCGACGGCGGTGACGCGTGCCCCGGCGGCGGCCAATCGAACGGCATGTCGCCCGGTGCCCGCACCCAGATCGACGATGTCGAGGTTGGCCACCTCGCCGAGCAGTTCGATGACGCGCGGTTCCTCCAGGGCGATCAGGGCGTTGTCCTCCGCGTCGTAGATGTCCGCCCAGCGGTCATACCCTTCGCGGGTGGGCACGGCTTCGATCGGCGTGTCGCTATCCATGGGTCGTTGCGATTCCACGATGATGGAGAATAGCGATTCTCCGAGCAGCAATCGACAATCGACAATCCGAATCGCGTTGCTACGGCCGGCGAGGCGCCGGGCGCTACTAATGGGCTGCACGGTGCAACTGGGGTGTTGCGTTCCGCGCTGTCTTGACCGGCTGGGCGACGGCTCTATTATCGAGTCCTGTAGGGCGGGTTTGACCCGCCTCCGTGTGTCTGCGGGAGCTGCGGCGGGTGGAACCCGCCCTAGCGGACTGCCCTACCGGACTGAAATGGAACGCTATCCGTGACGGCGCTGCCCGTAATCACAGATCGACTGAAACCGAGGGGTAGGCGGCTGCCGCCGTGGTTGAAACGGCCCCTGCCGTCGGATCGGTTCGCCCGTACGCGGTCGATCATCGACGATAGCGGCGTGGCGACGGTCTGCGCCGAAGCTCGCTGCCCGAACCTGTCGGAGTGCTGGTCGCGGGGGACGGCTACGTTCATGATTCTGGGTGATCGATGCACGCGACGATGCGGGTTCTGCGCCGTCGCGACGGCCAAGCCGGATCCGCCGGCCCAGGACGAACCGGAGCGGCTGGCCGAGGCGATCGGTCGCCTCGATTTGCAGCACGTGGTCATCACCGCTGTAGCCCGTGACGATCTTCCAGACGAGGGGGCGTCCCATTTTGCCCGATGCGTAGGGGCCATCCGCCGGCGAGCGCCGGGGGTGACCATCGAGATTCTGCCGGCTGACATGCATGGGCGGCCCGAGCTGATCAGCATCCTGATCGAGGCGGAGCCGGAGATTTTTAACCACAATCTAGAGACGGTCGAGCGTTTGACGCCGGTCGTTCGTCGCCAAGCTCGCTATCGACGGTCGCTCGACGTGCTGCGCTTGGCGCGGAGAATGGCTGGGGACATGATCACCAAATCGGGGATCATGGTCGGGTTGGGGGAGACCCGGGCGGAGTTGCTGCAGACCTTCGCCGACCTGCGCGGCGCGGACTGCGATGCCCTAACCATCGGGCAGTACCTCCAACCCTCCGCCGATCACGCGCCCGTGGTTCGTTACTACGAGCCGGACGAGTTCGACAAGTTGGCCGACGAAGCCCGTGCACTAGGATTCCGCAGCGTGGCATCGGGGCCGTTTGTTCGCAGCAGTTACAACGCGGCCGAGCTGTTCGCCGCCATCCGCAAGAACCGGTCCGAGTAGTCAGTTCGAAGGGCAATACGCGCACGTGGCCAACAATCCCGACAACTGGGCCGAGAAGCTCCGGGGCAAGTTCGTCGTCTTCGACGGCCCCGACGGCTGCGGCAAAAGCACCCAACGCGAGCGTCTCGGGCAACACCTCGTAGAGCTTGGCCTGACCGTCGTGCAATGCAAGGATCCCGGGGGCACGATCATCGGTGATCGCATTCGCCATGTGCTATTGGACCACGATCTGTCGGAGATGGACGTGCGTTGCGAAACGTTTCTGTTCATGGCCTCGCGGGCTCAGTTGGTTGGGGAGGTCGTGGAGCCCGCCCTGAAGCGGGGCGCGGTGGTTCTCTGCGATCGATTCGTGTCGGCCACGTGTGCGTATCAGGGCGCGGCGGGATACGACCCGTGCCGCGTGGTTGAGGTGGCTCGATACGCCATCGGCGACACCTGGCCTGACCTGACGTTGGTGTTCGATGTGGACGTCAAACAGGGTTTCGATCGCACCGGACGACGACCTCAGTATGTGGGCAAGAATCGAAAGAAACACGTTACCGGCACGCCTACTCTGTTCGCCAACGTCGATGATGGCAAGCCGGACGCCATGGAAGCCAGGCCTATGGAGTTTCATCGCAAGGTCCGAGCCAACTTTCTGAGCTTGGGCAACGTGTATCCGCGACCAGTGGAAACGGTGGACGGTCGTCCGTCTGTGGACGAGGTCCACGCTTGTGTGGTGGAAGTGCTCAAACGTGTCGATCTTTGATGTCCAACATCAATGGCCCGCCGTCCGTGGTTTGCAGCGAGCGATGGCTGTGGGCCGACTCTCACATGCCCTGATCTTCCACGGACCGGAGGGGGTGGGCAAAGAGATGCTGGCCAGTGCCCTGGCTCGAACGCTGGTGTGCCCGTCGCCGCGCTCGGTCGAACCGGGCGAGGTTCCCGGAATCGGTGAATGGAGCGGCCCCTTGCAAGATGCTTGCGGGGAGTGTCCGGATTGCGTCCGCTCGAAGGCCGGCACGCACCCGGACGTGCATTTGATCCACCGCCAGCTCAAACAGTTGCATCCGGATGCCGAGGTTCGAGCCCGCAAGGGGCTCACCCTGAGCATCGACGTGATTCGGGAGTTCGTCATCAAGCCGGCCGGGCTCAGGCCGATGGCAGGTCAAATGAAGGTGTTCATCATCCGCGAGGCCGAGCTGCTGGCGGCGCCGGCTCAGAACGCCCTGCTCAAGACGCTGGAAGAGCCGCCACCGGCGACCTGCATCATCCTGTTGACCCACGCCCTGGACCGTCTGTTTCCCACCATACGTTCGAGATGTCAGCCGGTGGGATTTCGATTGCTGCCCCACGAGTTCGTCGCCGCCAAACTCCTGGATCTCCAACCCGATTTGACGCCCACCAGGGCGGGGGCGTTGGCCCAGTTCGCCAATGGGAGCCTGGCCCACGCCGTTCAATACGCCGAGGATGGTTTGGATGAGTTCAACTCGCGCCTCATCACCGTCGTGCAATCACTAGTGTCGGCTACGGCGCCTGCGGTGGCCAAACACATTGCCGACGAGGCCAAGGGGCTGGGCGAGCGCTATGTAGAGCGCGACCGCGAGATCACCGAGACCGAGGCACAGCGCCGAGCCATTAAAGCACTGTTGTTGCTATTGGCCTCCTGGTACCGGGACGTCATGTTGACCCACCTCGGTGCTGTGGACCGATTGGCCAACGCGGGTTCCGTCGAAGCGTTACAGCAGGCCGCCGCGGCGATCCCGCTGGAATCCGCCGCCGACGCGGTCCAGCACATTACTACCGCCGAACGTCAACTCGATCTCAACGCCAATGTCCAACTGATCCTGGACACGTTGGCCATCACCCTTGCCCGATTGGGCCGGGCGGCCTAGACCGGCCCTACCGGCCTTGAGAGCGGTGTCAGGCTGTTGCTGACCAAGTCTTGAAGTCCATAGCCCGAGTTTATACCATGGAGCTTGGTAAGGCAGGGCAGGGTGAGATGGCGTGTGAGCCGCGATCGCGGGAGGTTCATCATGCGAGGTCACTTCGACGGACAAGAGGAGCACGGTCACCAGCCAAGTGGGTCCACAATGGCTCGTGTGTTCCGCTTGGTGCAAGTCTCACTCCTACTGACGTTAGTGCCGCCCTCAAGGGCGGGCGGCTTACCGGTCATCATCGATGTGGACCCGTGTCCCCAGTGCCGGGTGGTTGGTCCGGACGGACTCTCCGAAATCACGGTGACGTTCAATACGGACGTAAACGTCGGGGCCGGAGACGTTAGCGTACGAACGCGTGCCAGCATGGGCGCCAACGTCGGCTTCTCGCTCAGCGGCACTCCAGGGAGCGACACGTTCACCATCGTGCTTGACGAGGCCGTGGAGTCCGACATGGTCACCGTGGTGATCGACTATACGATCACCAGTGTGGGGACCGCCGAAGCGCTCGACGGAGAAATGAGCGATCCGCGTTCGCTGGTGCTGCCCAGTGGGGACGGTCTCCCCGGAGGCCAGGCGGTGCTGCAGTTCGCGGTCCTTCAGGGGGACGTGGACGGGAGCGGCGCCACTAACATTATTGACCTCCAGCTCGTCCTGGACCCTCTCAATCAAGGAGAAGCTGATCTGTGCGATTGCAGCCTGGCCGATCCTGGTTTTCGTCTGGACGTAAACGGAGACCTCGTAGTCGACAGCGCTGATGTGGATATCGTCAACGCAGCCCAGGGCTTGTTCATCCCTCAGGTAAACGAGGACGCGCTAATGGTCACGCTATTACCGGTCGGAGGCGAGACAGTGTGCGGCGAGCTCGACACGGTCACCGCCGACTTCAACGAGTCTCTGGCTCCGGAGACGGTCACCGCGACCACGCTGTTCGCCCTGGATCCCGACGGCGAACTGCAGGCCAGCTCGTCGGCGACTCTGGGCGGCGACGACGACATGATCGACTACACGTTTGACCCGCCGTTATCGATCAACGTGGACTATGACTTCACGCTCAGCGAATCGATCATGGACCCATCGGGCGAGCTCCTCGACCGGACACTGTTCACCGTGAGCACCTCGGAGCCGATCATCGACGTCGACCCCATCGGGCAGACCGTTTGCGAGCTGGACTCGGCCGAGTTCACCGTCGTAGCCAGCGGCGTGGGTGAGCTGAGTTACCAGTGGCGAAAAGACTCCGTCAATCTGGACGGGGAGATCGCGGACACCTTGACCATCGACCCGGCCGATATCGACGATGCCGGTGACTACGACGTGGTGATCACGGATGGGGCACTTTGCACGGCCACCAGTGCGCCTGCAACGCTGACCGTCAACGCCGTTCCGACCATCGACAGTCAGCCTGATACGGTGTCGGTATGTGACGGCGCCCAAGCTCAGTTCAGCGTTGGAGCCAGTGGCGCTGGAACGCTCAGTTATCAGTGGCGCAAGGGCGGAATCGACATCGATGGCGCGGACGCCGACACTTTGATCATCGATCCGGCCGGCGCTGACGACGCCGGTGACTATGACGTTGTGATCACGGATGAGTCAATGTGCTCAACGGTCAGCGACACGGCCACGCTCACCGTCTCTCCGACGATTATCACCCAACCGGAGGGCATGGCGGCGACCGAGGGTGAAACGGTTGAGCTGACCGTGGTTGCCGAGGGCGCCGATCCGCTGGCGTATCAGTGGAGCAAGGACGACATCGACCTCGAGGAGGAAACCGCGGCGACACTGACGCTCGCCCCGGCAGTCATCGACGATGCGGGCGTGTACAATGTGCTCGTCACCGACGACGATGGATGTTCGATCCTCAGTGAGGCGGCCACCCTAACGGTAGACGTGGCCCCTGTCGGCCCGCCGGAAATCCAGACCCAGCCGACCACTCAAAGCGCATGCGAGGGCGACAGTGTCGAGTTCACAGTCGACGCCACCGGCGGTGCCGGACCCCTCGCGTATCAGTGGACCGGGGACGGTGAGGAGCTGGAGGATGGCGGCAACATTAGCGGGGCCACCACCAACACGTTGACCCTTGACCCCGTTGATGCGGACGACGACGACACCAGCTACGCGGTGACGATCAGCAACGACGACGGCGCGGTCACCAGCGATTCGGCGGAGCTGACGGTCAGCACCGACGTGCCTACGATCACGTCGCAACCGACCGACGAGACGGTCATCGAAGGTGATGCAGCCGTGTTCAGTGTAACCGCCAGCGGTCTTGCTCCGGTGAGCTACCAGTGGCGCATGGACGGGAGTGATCTTGCCGGTGCGATAGGAACGATATTGACCATCCCCGGCGCCGACTCCGCCGATGCCGGTGACTACGACGTCGTGGTCACCGACGGTAACGGCTGCTCGGCGGTCAGCGACACCGTGACCCTCACCATAGGCACCGAGCCGACGTCGGACGACGGCGTGACCATCGAGAGCCACCCGGTGAGCCAAACGGTGTGCGAAGGTGACGGCGTTACGTTGAGCGTCTCAGCTACCGGTACGGCTGACTTGACGTATCAGTGGAGCATGAACGGAGTCGAAATCGCCGGAGCCACGGGCAGCACGCTGACCATCGACCTAGCCGAGATCGGCGATGCCGGCGACTATACCGTGGAGGTCAGCGATGGGACTGACTCGCTCAACAGCAATACCGCGACCCTCGCCGTCGCCCAATCCCCGACGATCATCACCTCCCCGGCGAGCCAGACCATTGACGCCGGCGCCGCAGTGACCTTCTCGGTCACCGCAGACGGCACGGAACCGTTGAGCTACCAGTGGTCCGTTGACGGTGCAATCATCGTCGGTGCGACCGGAGCGACACTGAGCTTGACCAGTGGTGAAGCGTCGTCAGCCGACGGTCGCGTCTATCAGGTAACGGTGACCAACGATTGCGGATCGGCCACCAGCTTGGCGGCGACATTGACCGTCAACGGCGACGGTGGCCCGACGGTTGGCGATCCCGTCCCCGGTGACGATTCCACGGGCAATGGATCGCCGTGTGGGTTGTTCGACATCTTCGGCCTGATCATGCTGTTGTGTGGGCTGGCCGGGCTGAGTTTCGGACGAAGCCGTAGCGGCCACTAGCTGTTGACCGGGCTCTTCGAACGGGGCTCGATCACCTGATGCACGATACGCCTCAGAATCTGACCAGCGGGTCGGACTCTGAGGCGTTTTCTTGTGGCCGCCTTCGACCTCCTGGTCCGCCCGGACCCCACGGCGGCAAATTCGTCTCGACTGAGTTTCCCGACATCTAGGGTGTGCTATCATGGCGGGGTGGGTTGCAACGAGGGGATAGGTCGCGAATCGGGGCCGTGGGGCTGCTGGATGAGCTGAGACACTAGCATGCAAGCACGCTTCCTAGCTGGACGGTGGCTAGCCGTCATCCTGGGTACGGCGGGTCCATTGTGCGTAGCGACGGCTGGCCCGCCGAACGTCCTTCCGAAACAGGCGATTCGCAAGCCGGCGATCAGAGATCGCGTTCCGTTCTACACTTTGATGTCCGGGTCGGATCGCAAGGTGGCGTTGCACGCGTTCGATCTACTGTGGGCGGCGACGGAGGAACAGGATTGGCATCGGGTGCAAGGGCTCCTTCGGCGTCTGGTGGCGGCGCGTCTGGTGGCGGGTCCGTGGGAGTCTGAGGCGGTCACGGCCCTGACCTACTGCTATCTGTTCAGCGCCTACGTGCCGGAGTTTCGTGACGGCAAGCTCACCGGGCCGGAATTGGCGGAGTTTCAACGCTGGCTGCTGACCCATCCCGAGTTGACCCGGCGGTTCATTTTCGGCATCGCAGACGCAGATCAACCCGGCCCGGCGACGGGCATCGTGCATCTACTCTACAAGAACCTCCCGGAGCGGGCAGTTCGCTTCCCGGACCTGACCACGGCGATGGCCGTCGTATTTGACGAAGGCACGCCATCGGAAACCCAACTGCTGGATACGTTTCGGTGGCTGACCGATTCACGACTCGATCGAGCCTGGAACGTCGGATCCCTTCCGCATGAGTTGGCCCGGTACCTGCTCGACGTTCGCCTATCGCGTGATGATCGCTTCTGGGCCTACGCCCGTTATCGCACGCGTCCCAACTTGGAGAAAATCTACGATGACCTCGAATACGACGAGGACGCCTTCTCCAGCAAGCGACCCAAGAAGATCCAAGGATTCGCCTACACCCTGCCGAATCTGTTGGCCGTGGGCGGCACCTGTGTGGATCAGACTTACTATGCCAACCAAATTGGGCGGACGCTCGGATTTCCGATGGTGACGATTGAGCATGGCGGACCGGGGACCATCGGCCACCGATGGTGCTTGCAACTCGTCGCCGGGGCGAACGGTTATCGCTGGCAGGAAGTGGGAGGGAGCGGATTCGGTTGGATTACAGATCCTGCGACCGGGCGCAAAGGCTCTGATCAGACGCTGGGCTTCTTGCTCGGATCGCTTGCCCAGCTCGAGACCCAGCGCGAGATCGCCTCCGCCTTAACACAGATCGTCTTGCGAATCCCCGACTGGAACCGGGCGGCCGTACCCACCGAGTCGAACGAGCTGCGGGCCCTGACCGAAACGAAGTATGACCCGACCGCGACGCCCGCCTACTACCTTGTGCGACGCCAGTTGCAACCTGGGTGGGTAATTCAGGAAGCCCTACGGGCTGATCCCTACCACGCCACGACCTGGGCAGCGATTGAGGCACTGGGGGCCGTCGGATCTCTGCGGGCCGACGAGCTGGCCTTGCTGTACCAGCAGTTGGCCCGCCTGATCGGCACGAGTTATCCGGATGTTCTGTATTTGGCGCTGACCGGGTTGCACCTGAAGCTACCTCCGGATCAGGAGGTGCATTTCATCGAGGCGGCTCTCGCCAGTTTGACGAAACAGCAGTTGGATCGAGCGCCGGACATGCTCGGCCGTCTCTTGATCCAGGCCGGCGAAGTGCTGAGCGCACAAGGCGAGACCGCCGGGGCGTTGGATCGTTACGAGCGTGCCATCGGTCTGAATGAGGACGACCTTTCGACCACCGTGCGAGCCGTCGAATTGGCTTGGCCGTTGGCGGCGGAGTTCGGCCGGTTGGATCGCCTGGATGCGGCGATTCGGCTCATCTTCGAGAAGACCGAGGATGCGGTGTTTGGGCAGGCGATCGGTGCCATCGCTGCCAAGGCGGGTCGCTCGAGGCAGGCCGTCGAATGGCTCCGCTACGTCTTCGACGGAGCCGAGCGCGACCTGCCGGGTCGATACGACGCCCTGCGCAAGGCCATCGACCTGCTATTCGAGATGCAGGAACTCGAGCCGGCC
>JADFPW010000077.1 GCA_022562105.1 Planctomycetota bacterium | reverse complement strand
CTGGACACGGGCAAGACGCTCCGCCTGGTGCATCGGATACTCGCCGACCAAGGGCCTCGGAGCATCAAGACGGCGGTTCTGCTTCGCAAGACCGCCAAAGCCCCGGCGGATGTCAGCGTGGATTTCGTGGGATTCGACATCGCCGACGAGTTCGTCGTGGGCTACGGGCTTGACTATGACAACCATTATCGCAACTACCCGCACATTGCGGTGCTCAAGCCGGAACTTTACTAGGTAGGACAGCCATGGCTGGAACCCTGCAACCGCCCCAAATCAGCAGCACCGGGTCCGAATCGACGAGCGTCGATCAGGCCTGGCCGCACGAACTGATGAAACTCCCGGTGAATCTGGACGGGGGTGAGGTGGTGATCCTAGCCATCAAGCCGTCGGCGTGGTTCGTGCTCTATGATGCCGCCCGGTGGCTGGTGTTGGCTTTCTTCGTGGCGGGGACTTCCGGGTGGGCGAGCAACGCGGTGAGCTGGGCGTCGGCCCCCTTGCTCATTAAGCTTGCCTTGGTGGCCGCCACCTTGCGCCTCGGGATAGCCGTCCTGCGTTGGGTGTCGCGTTTCTATGTCTTGACCAATAGACGGATCATGCGAATCCGCGGCGTCTGGAAGGTGGACGTATTCGCTTGCCCGTTGCTCAACGTTCGCACCACGAAGGTGACTGCCGAGCCGCACGAACGTCTGGTCGGCCTGGGAACCTTGCGGTTCAACGTCGATCCACCGCCGGACGCGGATGGTTCGTGGTGCTCGATCCGCCATCCGGAAGAAGTGCACGCCGAGGTCCGCCGAGCGATCAAGCGGGCCATCGACTTCCAACCGCACACCTGATTCCAGTATCCCCTTCGCTCAATCCACGTTTGCAGGTCCCAGGTTGCCCCGTTAGGATACCGGCGCGGAATCGGCGCTGCTCCTGTTGAACCGAGCCGTCCCGGTGCGCCGGGATTTGCGAGCGCGTTTAGGTTTTCGCGTGCTCGCACCCCCCATCCCGGCGTGCCGCGATGGCTCGGAACGACCTGTTTTTAGTACGACACTGCACGAGCAACCACACACAGAAAATGGCAGAGACTGATCGCCTAAGACAACAGCGGCTCAACAAGTTGGAGCGTCTTCGCAGTGCCGGCGTGGACCCGTACGGCCGACGTCTGGACGGCGTGGAAGCCATCGCCGAGGTTCGACGCCGGGCCGAGGCCCTCGAGCTGTCCCCCGGAGACGTATCAACCGAGGCCAAGGCCCGCTTGGCGGGTCGGATCGTCCTTCTGCGCAATATGGGAAAACTGGTCTTCCTGACCATCCGTGACGGCACGGGGGACTTTCAATTCGGGCTCAATCGAGCGGATCTGACCGAGCAGTGGGAGGTGGCCAAGTGCCTGGACCTCGGCGACATCATCTCGGCCGACGGGCGGATCGGGAAGACTCGCACCGGGGAGCTGACCCTCTGGGCCGACGAACTTCGCATGCTGTGCAAGTCGCTCAAGGCCCCGCCGGAGAAGTGGCACGGCCTGACCGATGTGGAGCTTCGCTACCGGCAGCGTTACGTCGATCTGTTCTCCAATCCCGAGGTGCGTGACGTCTTCCTCGATCGCGGCAGGATCATCCAGGCCATCCGAAACTACCTGCTCGACCTGAAGTTCGTGGAGGTGGAGACACCGGTGCTGCAACCCATCTATGGGGGTGCGGCGGCGCGGCCATTCACCACCCACCACAACACGCTGGACGTGGATCTGTTCCTGCGCATCAGCCCGGAGCTGTATCTGAAACGCTGCTTGGTCGGCGGGATGGACCGCGTCTTCGAGATGAGTCGCAACTTCCGCAACGAAGGCATCAGCACACGACACAATCCCGAGTTCACCATGCTCGAACTGTACGAAGCCTACGCCGACTACCACGTCATGATGGAGCGGACCGAGCAGATGATTGCCGCCGCCATCGAGGCGATCGGCGGAGGTACGCAGCGCAAATACGGCCAACACGAATTGGATTTCTCGATCCCCTGGGCGAGGCGGAAATACGCCGATCTGCTGAACGAATACGCGGGTGTGTCGATGTCCGACACCGAGGCTGTTCGACGCAAGGCAGATGAGCTCGGCATTGAGCATAAGACGATGGCCGACGCGGTGGTGACCCATGAGCTGTTCGAGGCGACGGTCGAACGCCATCTGGTGCAGCCGTGTTTCGTGTACGACTATCCGGCGGCGATCTGTCCGTTGACTCGTCGGCATCCGGACGATCCCGACATCGCCCTGCGATTCGAGGCCTTTGCGGCCGGGATGGAGCTGGGAAATGCCTACACCGAGCTGAACGATCCGCAGATCCAGCGTGAAAACCTGACCCGCACGCTGGCTGGCGAAGGCGACGAGACGATGGCGGTCATGGACGAGGATTTCCTGAACGCCCTGGAGTACGGCATGCCCCCGGCCGGCGGGTTGGGCGTGGGCATTGATCGCCTGGTCATGCTACTGACCGATCAAGCCAGCATCCGCGACGTGATCCTGTTCCCGCTACAGAAGCCGACATCGACGTAGGAATTCGCGTTGTACAAGCTATTTTTTGCCCTCCGCTACTTGCGCAAACGACGGGTCGCCATCTTTGCCGTGCTGAGCGTCTGGCTGTGCGTAGCCATGGTGCTCATCGTCATCAGCGTGATGGGCGGGTTCCTGGATATGGTCAAGGACCGGTCGCGCGGACTACTCGGCGACTTGATCGTGGACAACGCGACGTTGGAGGGGTTCCCCTACTACCAGGAGTTCATCGACGAATTGTACGAGGAGATGTCCGATCAGGTCGAGGTGGCCACGCCGGTGATCTACAACTACGGCCTGATCCGCATGATTCGCAGCGGTTTTACCAAACCGGTCAGCGTGGTGGGAATCCGTCTCGACGAATACCGGCGGGTCAACGATTTCGGCAGTGGGCTCTATTACGACCGGTACTACCCCGGAACCACGACGCTGGATCCGCATCGGGTGCCATTGTGGGGACTTGACGAACAGGGATTCCCCGCCTTGCCCGACGAGTACGAGCAAGCGTGGCAGACGTGGTGCAACGCCCATCGGGATGATCCCATCGTCGAACGGTACAAGCCCGAGTTCCTCTCGTGGTTTCGAGGTCCAGGAGCGTACGATCAGTCGGGCGGGGCGCCCGGATACGCCGGCGACGAGTCCGACGCCCGGCCCGGGATCATCGTCGGCTGCGACATCATCAACAAGCGAAATGAAGACGCCAGCTACACGCGGTTCTACCCGCGTGGTTCGGAGATGGTGCTCACGTTGCTCCCGATCACCCGCTACGGCACGTTGGTGGAGGGCGGCAAGCCCATCGCCCGGGCGTTTCACTATACCGACGACTCGCGCACCGGCGTCTACGAGATCGATAGCCTCCACGTGTATGTCGATTTCGACACCGTTCAGCGATTGTTGTACATGGATCCGCAGGAACTCGTCGAGGGCGGGTTCACCCCGGCTCGGGCGAGGCAGATTCAGATCAAGCTGAAACCCGGAACGGACCCGCTCGCCGCCAAGTCAGACATCCAATACCTGTGGACACAGTTCGTCGCGGACCGGAAAGTCCCCGCGGGCAGCCCGGAGGCTCGTCTGCTCGGCGATGTCGGCGTGGAAACCTGGGAGCAGCGCCAAGCGCCGTTCATCTCCGCCGTGGAAAAGGAAAAAGTGCTGGTCACCATGCTGTTCGGCGTGATCAGCCTGGTGGCCGTTGTCTTGATCGGCTGCACCTTCTACATGATCGTCTCGAACAAGACGCGCGACATCGGGATCCTCAAGAGCGTCGGGGCGTCCCGCGCGGGAGTGGCCATGATCTTCATCCTGTTCGGAGCCGCCGTCGGCGTGGTCGGCTCCGGACTGGGAGTGGCGACCGGGACGGTGTTCGTCCAGAACATCAACGAAATCCAGACGATGCTGGCTAACATCAACCCGCAATGGCGTGTCTGGAGCCCCGAGGTCTACACCTTCGACAGCATCCCCAACGTGGTCAAGTTCTCCGAAGCTGCGACCATCGGCGTGCTGGCCGTTCTGTTGTCCATGATCGGGGCGTTGATACCGGCGGTGATCGCCGCCCGAGTCTGGCCCGCGAGCGCCCTACGCTATGAGTGACCTGATCCTCCGAGCCTCCGACGTGAGCAAGTCTTACCAGATGGGCAAGTCGCCCCTGCACGTGCTGCGCGGCGTGTCGTTGACCGTGCGAACCGGCGAGTTCGTCGCCATCATGGGCAGCAGCGGTTGCGGAAAGAGCACCCTGTTGCACATCCTCGGTGCCCTCGATCCGCCGGACAAGGGCACCGTCGAGTTCGAGGGGCGCAACGTCTACGAGATTTCGCGCCGCCAGCGCAACGCCCTCCGCAACAACGCCATCGGATTCATCTTTCAGTTCTATCACCTGCTGCCCGAGCTCAACGTCCTGGAAAACATCATGGTCCCACGGCTGGTGGGCACATCGATCCTGGCGTGGCGATCGAAGCGAGCCGCCATCCGCAAAGACGTCGAGCGGGTCTTAGAGCAGGTGGGCCTGACCGGGCGACTGAAACACCGTCCTGACGAGCTCTCCGGCGGGGAAAGGCAGCGTGCCGCCATCGCCCGGGCTATCGTCAACCAGCCCCGGCTCTTGCTCGCAGATGAGCCAACCGGTAATTTGGATGTCCAGACGGGCAAGCGGATACTGGCCATCCTGACCCGCCTCAACGAGCAGGGCCAAACGATCGTCATGGTGACTCACGATCCGGCGATCGCCGCCCTGGCCCATCGCCGGGTGCATCTGGCGGACGGACGGGTGACGGACGGGCCATCCCAGTCGGCTCCGGCCGATATTCCCGCTGTGATCCGGTGATCGGTGAACAGGCCACCGATCTCGTGCGCTGTCCCGGCTGAAACGCCGGGTTGGGCGGCACGGTCTGGTCGCGCCGGTTGACCGATTTTGGGGCGATGTTTCCCGCGGAGGGCTCGGTAGGCTAGAATGTCGTATCAGTCGGCCTAGGCTTTTGCGAAGACGAGGGCGATCAGGAAGGACGGTGTCCCATCACCACGGCGGCAACGAATGTTGGAATGAACCCCGCGGCGAATCCGTATGCTCCCGACCCCGATCTGAAGATATGGCTTGACGGTGAGCTGGTCCCAGCCGCAGAAGCGCGCATCAGCGTATTCGATCACGGTCTGCTCTACGGCGACGGCTGCTTCGAGGGCATCCGCATCTACAACGGCAAGATTTTCAAAGAAGCTGAACACATCCGACGATTCTTCGAATCCGCCAAGGTGATTCGCCTGACCCTGCCCCTGTCCAAGGAGGGGGTGTCGGTGGCTATGCACGACGCCATGGCTGCCAACGGGCTCGTCGGCGACGGGTACATCCGCCTGCTGGTCACCCGCGGCGTCGGTAGCCTGGGCATCTCGCCGATACACACCGCCAACCCCTCGGTCATCATCATCGCCGCGACCATCCAGCTCTATCCGCCCGAACTGTACGAAACCGGACTGAGCTGCATTACCTCGAGCTACATTCGCACCAACCCCAACTCCCTGAGCCCGCGGGTCAAGTCGCTTAACTACCTGAACAATATCCTGGCCAAGCTCGAAGCCCTCGACGCGGGGGCCAACGAAGCCATCATGTTCAACCACGAAGGCCATGTGGCCGAGGCCACCGGAGACAACCTGTTCATCATTCGGGAAGGCGAGATTCAGACTCCGCCGGCCAGTTCGGGCATCCTAGAAGGGATTACTCGCGCGGTGGTCATGGATCTGGCGGCCAGCGCCGGCTACCCCGTCGTCGAGAAGACCCTGATCCGTCACGACCTTTACGTCGCCGACGAGGTCTTCCTGACCGGAACGGCGGCGGAGATAATCTCCGTCGTCACCGTCGACGGGCGCCAAGTGGGTGACGGCACGCCGGGACCGATCACCAAGCAACTTCTCGACCTGTTCATCGCCGCCCGGTCGTAGTCAAGAGAATAGCCGTCCCAGTTCGGGCATCCGCATGGGTCGATGAGCACGCCGACCTTCTCTACCGATTCGCGATGCAGCGGATGGCCGATCGGCTAGGTGGGCAGTCACTGGTCGCCCAACGCTCCGGACCACGCCATAGCACGCCCCAGTCCGACGCTACGAGGCGGCGATGGACTGCATCACCAATTCCCGATTGGTGGGAATCTTCAACGCTTCCAGTCGACGATACAGCCGGCTTCGCGAAATGCCCATCACTCGAGCCGCATCGCTGCGATTCCCGCCCGTCTCTTTCAGGGCAAAGAGAATGGCTGACCTCTCCACATCCTGAAGAAGCCGGTCCAGGCGAATCTCCGGAAGACGACTCAGGTCGATCTTCCGAACGGCGTCGCCTTCTCCTGTGGGTTCAACCACGCTCGAGGTTGACGATCCGCGGCGCGACTTGGCCGATGACTCCTCGATGCTGAAGGAGCGACCACATTTGGGACAGTCAACTCGAAGCGGACCCCTTCCCAAACTTCTGCTGTCCCCCTTCAAGCTCGAAGCGGGTGACGCGAGAAACACTTCGAATTGTCCGTGTCCGCAAGAACATCGTGTGAACGTCATGTTGAGTCACCTCCGACTTACAGGCCGGACGGGAAGGCCAGCCCGAGCCACATTCCCTCTTTCACCTGGGCTCTCCTCAAGCGAGCCCGCTCGGCCACGCCCACGGCCTGCCTACCGACCGGCGGGAAGCTAGCCGGTTCCTTCCCTGAGCCCGACCAACGTATCGCGTCGCCGGGCGGCGGAAACCATTCATTCCAAACGCCTGACGGGCGCTTTCGCGCGTGCGAAAGAGCGCAACCGCCTCACGATCAATACGAATGTAGGGAAAAAGAACAGATTTAACAAGGATTCTCGAATAGTTTCCATCTGAGATTATTTCGTTGGGATTCCCTACCTACGCTGAGGCTGCAGCCGCCGGATGACCCGGGCGGTTACCAGGAAAGTGCATTCCTGGTCACTGAACGGTGGCCTTGAAGATCGGATGTGGAGCAGTTGGCCCGGTAGCGAACCACCCAGAACGCGCACGGGGGAATCTCGGATGGATCCGGCGTGCCTGGCGGACGTGTCCGTGGGAGGACGATTGTAGCGATTCGGGGCGCTGCCGGACTCGTCGTCCCGCCGGACGCCAACTTCGGCCAGCCATCTCTGGAGTCGATAGACACCACAGGAACCGACCGAAACCCTGCTCTGCCGGCTCGATTCGGCGTCAACGGGGCGAAGAACGGCGAGCGAGTCGAGTACGGCTCCGCACCGACGGCACGAATATGATGACACTTTTGCGATCGATGCTGCGCGTTACCGGCCTATTGGCCTTGGCTTGCGGTTTCTACGGCTGCACTACCATTGAGTGGCGGTTGCCATTCGTGCGCGCTCAACCCACACCCAGGCTGGCGGTGGCTGGTGATCCGCACATTACCCTGTTTGGCGAGCTGCCCGGTGTCAGGACGGCGTCCTACTCGGCCAACTCGAACGTGTCGTTGTACCAGCACACCTATCCAGCCGAGGGGGCAGACTTCGATCCGGATGTGGATCCGCTGGGTGAACGACTCGTCTTCGCTTCCACCCGGCATTCGATGCAGCCTGATCTCTATGTTCAGCGCGTGTTTGGAACCGCGGTGACACAATTGACCGCCGATCCCGCAGCAGATGTACAACCCGTCTTCAGCCCGGACGGACGCCGGGTGGCGTTTGCCAGCGACCGTGGGGGCGCATGGGACATTTGGGTTATCGGAGTTGACGGGTCGCCTCCGGTGCAAATCACCGACAGTCCAGGCGACGAGTTGCATCCAAGCTGGTCACCCGACGGCACGCAATTGGCCTACTGCCGTCGCCCGGCGAACGGAGGTCCGTGGGAGCTGTGGATCACCTCCGTCGCTTCCGGCGGCCGACAACGGTTCATCGGGTACGGCTTGTTTCCCGAGTGGTCACCCTTCGGAGATACCTTGGTCTACCAGCGCGCCCGAGAGCGTGGAAGTCACTGGTTTGGGATCTGGACTATTGAGCTGATCGACGGGGAGCCTCGATATCCGACCGAAGTGGCCTCGAGCAGCACGGGGGCGTTCATCGTTCCCACCTGGAGCCCGGATGGACTTCGAATTGCATTCGGGGCTGTTCCTGCTACCCCGCCTGGGAAAGGCTCGGCCGGCCCGGAGGAACAACGCTCCGACATTTGGATTGTGGACCGAGAAGGCGGGCGACGGTTTAGGCTTTCGGACGGTCGGGGCGTGAGTTTCAGCCCTGTGTGGGCGGTTACCGGACGGGTGTTCTTCACCAGTCGGCGCGGTGGCATCGAGAGAATCTGGTCCATGGCCCCTGGTGGCGACCTTCCAACCCCTGGTCTTGATGCTGGGGACAAGGTCTTGAGCCGACTGGACGATCCTCAGCGGCCTGGAGCGATGAAGATCCGCCCTGCCAGTGGGACTTGAGCCATCTGATGGAGGTTGGGCCGATCCAGGGCTTTAGGCGGGTCCCGGATTGGACGATGACACGATTGTCTTCCCGACCTCGCCTGAGCCGGACGGGTGTCCGGAGCGCGGAGGCGTCTCTCAGGGGACGGCGTTAGGAGACCGCACCCACATGAACGGATTCATGGGAGTTACGGGTTCACCGAGGAGTGGCCTGGCAGCCCGCTCGAACGGGGTTGGTCTGCTGATGGTCGTGGGGATCGGGATGGCGCTGTCGGCCTGGGGCTGCGGAGCTGTGTCGGTCAAGCCCGTGCGAGTGACCAATGAGCGATTGGGTCGACTCGCCATCGGGGTAGCGCCGGCCATGAACTTCAGCGGCTCGGCGGACTTCGATCCGAATCGGGTCGCGGACCTGATGGCCAGCGAGCTGGGATATGTCGAGAAGGTCGATGTCATCCCGCTGAGTCGCACCCTGGCGGTGCTGGCTCGACAGGGACGGACGGAGATCGAGTCGCCGGGGCACGCGTTGGAAGTGGCTCGGCAGTTGGGTGCGGACGCGTTGTTGCTGTTCGCGATTACGGAGTATCAGCCCTATGAACCACCCGTGGTGGGCATTGCCGCTCAACTCTACGGCGTTCAGCGCCGAGACCAGGGTGGTCGCGTGGACCCGATTCGGGTCACGCGCCAGGCGTCGCCGTTCGGCGGCGCGACCGGGGCAGACAGTTTCGGTTTGCTGGCCCAGTCGGAGCAGGTGTTCGATGCCTCGCACGACTCGGTGGTTGAGCGAATCAAGGGATACAACCGTTGGCGCCGGGCGGATACAAGCCCGTTTGGATGGCGCAAGGTGGTAGTGTCGCAGACCGAGTATCTGCGATTCTGTTGTCACGAAACGGTTCGGGCGTTGATGGAGCCCGGTCCGGAAGGTTCAGCGAATGAACCGGCCGTTACTGAAGAACGACGATGAACAACGTTCGTCAATTGAGTCTGGTGAAAGGGTCCGAGCGGTTCGTGTTTCGCTACGCACCGGGCCGCGAGCCGGATGTGATCGACGCTTTCGCGGCCTTGGCCGCCGACAAGCAGAGTAAGTTTGACTGGTTTGACGCAGCGGTCCTGAGTTATCAGATGGGCCGTCGGATTGAGATGGAACTCGATAAGGTCACCACATAACGGAGGAGGACACCGGCGGAAGGGATTCGGTCGGCGCCCCAAGTGAATGAGCCAGGTTGCCTAGGGTTTTGGGCTTCGCCGCCGGTACCTTGCGAAAATGACCGACAATCCCCTGATTATCGAGTTCCTCAACTACCTGAAGTTCGAGCGCCACTTCTCCCCGCATACGGCCAAGTGTTACGCTGCGGACCTGCGACAGTTCGGGGAATTCCTCGGCGGGGTCGGTGGCCCCGGTGACTCCTCCGGTTCGGCGTCCGGATCAGGCTTCGGCTCGGCGTCCGGAGGGCAGACTGTGGGCGGCCCGGCTACTGCGACGGTGGCGGCGACCGACTTGCGCCTGCAGTTTCTGCAGGTGGATCCGGAGCGGGTGAAGGGATTCCTTGCCTACTTGGGTCAGCAGAACTACTCCAAGTCGACGACGGCGCGCAAGCTGGCGACACTGCGAAGCTTCTACAAGTTTTGCGTGCGACGAGGGCTGGTCGAGAGCAGTCCGCTAGCCAACATTCGCACGCCCAAGCAGGACAAGCGACTGCCGAAGTTTCTTGACGTCTCCGAGATCGCCCGGCTGATGCAGACCCCCTCGTCGGGGAACATGCTGGGAGCCCGCGATCGAGCCATGCTCGAAGTGCTCTACTCGACGGGCATCCGGGTCAGCGAACTGGTCGGACTGGACATGGACGACCTCGATGCGATAGGCCGGACCCTGCGGGTCAAGGCCAAGGGTCGCAAGCATCGGACCGTTCCCGTCGGCGAGACCGCCCTGGCCAGCGTCCGTACCTATCTGGATTGGAGGATGAGGCACCCGCGCAGTGCATCGTTCGATCAGGACTCGTTGTTCGTCAACAAGCACGGACAACGCCTCAGTTCGCGAAGCGTCCGCCGAAAGCTGGACAAGTACCTGGCCGAGGCGGGCATGGATCCCAGCATCAGTCCGCACACGCTACGGCACAGCTTCGCCACGCACATGCTGGATAACGGTGCGGATCTTCGGAGCGTGCAGGAACTCCTGGGGCATCGTTCGATCAGCACGACGCAGGTCTACACGCATCTGACGTCGGCGAAGCTCAAGCAAGCCTACGATGAGGCTCACCCGCGGGCGTAGGGGCGATGAGATTGAATCCATCCGCCAAAGAAGGCGGATCACTCAGAAACGAGCTGAGCAGTCACGTCAACCGCCGCCCCAGGCGTTACCTCGTCGGGGCGGCGGTTTTCATGTCGATGCCGGCCTCGGCAAAGGCCTCGAACCGCTGCATACAACCCGGGCAACGACCGCAATGCGCTTCGCCGCTCACGTAGCACGACCAGGTCAAGTCGAGGGGGGCGTCGAACCGGGATCCCAACCGGACGACATCAGCGGCCGGCAGCTCGACAACCGGGGCGAGAACCTCCGGCGTCTTGGACACGGGGAACGTGGCTTCGGCGAAGATATTGGCTGCATGCACAAACTCCCGAGGGTGGAGCTGCCATCCAGGCCCGTCAGAGGCCGTCGTGCCACCCTCCAACGGTGATCCGTACAGCCCGATCATCAGACCGGTGGCGTTGACACGCAGCGCACAATCGCAGCCTATCCCGACCAGCGTCCCCAGAAGCCCGGCGTTGGTTTGGTCACGAAGTAGCACTCCGTGTCGGGGATCGCTGGTTGACCGCGCACGCGTACCCACCGGTCGTCGTGGTAACTGGGTCAGGTGGTCGATCCCCACCGTGGTGACGTCCGGAGCGTCCAATGCGTTGGCGATGGCGATGACCGCCTGTCGCTCCTGCTCCGCGGCGGGTTGGCCGTAGTCGACAAAAACCCACCGCACGGGTCCGTCACGCCGGTAGCGGGTGGCCACCACGGTGCTACCGATACCTCCGCCGGTCAGAATCACCGTGGGTCGTTTCGCCATTGAATCTCCTCTCTTTCCACGATGGCCTTGGGGCCGACCGTGAACATCATTGACCCAAACCCAGACAGTCTTCACTGTCGAGGTTCGATGTTGGATATCGGCCAATTGCAGCTCAGCGGCTCAGCCGAACCGCTCCGGTCGTCGAGAAGCACTCCTAATGCGTGCCGGCAACGAGTACGAAACCCGGCGGCTCTTGTGTTGGCTGAGGGGCTCCAGTAGCTTCGGCGACCCGCCCGAAAACGCGGGCGGATTGGGAGATGCGCTTGGCTGAGATCCGACCATTCCACGCGATCCGCTACGATTTCGAGCGGCTGAATCGAGATCTGTCGGCCGTGCTGGCTCCCCCGTATGACATTCTCGATCAGGCAGACAAGGATCGCCTGCTGGCTGGTTCCGATCGCAACGTGGTCAAACTCGATCTGCCGCATGTTCCGCCGGGCGACGAGGGTCCGGCCGAGGCCTATCGGGGATCGGCGGACGATCTCCAGGCCTGGATAGCTGATGGGACGCTGGTGCGCGAGGCGGAACCCGTGCTGTTTGCCTACCACCAGGCATTTGACTACGCGGGGCAGGAATTCGTTCGTCGTTCACTGATCGCCGCGGTCGAGCTGCATCCGTTTGAGGACGGTGTGGTGCTGCCGCACGAGCACGTTTTCAGCGGCCCCAAGGCGGATCGACTGGCCCTGATGAAAGCGACACGATGTGCCCTGTCGCCGATCTTGGGCCTAATTGACGATCCCGAGGATCGAATCGGTGGTGCGCTGGCCGATGTGGTGAGCGCAAAGCCCGATGCTACCGGGACACTGGACGGCGTGGAGAACCGGGTATGGCGGATCGCGGACCCAAGCGTGATCGGGGCCGTTCAGGAGGCCATGGCCGGCAAGCTCATCTACATCGCGGACGGTCATCACCGCTACGGCACGGCCTTGAATTACCGTGACGAGTTGACCACCGAGCTGGGGCACGACCTCGCCCCTGACCACCCGGCGCGCTTTTGCCTGTTCGTGCTGGCGAGTATGGATGATCCGGGGTGTTTGGTGTTGCCCACGCATCGGGTGTTTACCGATTCGGCGATCACCGCCCGAGGGTTGGTGGATGCCTGGTCGGCCGGGTGCAATTCTTGCGCACCGGCCGAGGCTGACATAGGTGTGTACGACGGTCAAACTGGTGAGACCCTGTCGCTGGCGTTCTCAAACCGTTCCCGGTTGGCGGAGTTGGAGCCGGAGCGGAGCGAAGCGTGGTGCGGCCTGGACTTGGCGTACCTGCATCGCTACCTGATCGACGAGTTGTTGACGGTGAACGTGCTGAACGGAAAACCCCCGGCGATCACCTATCCCAAATCGGATGAACAGGCCCGGAAACTGGCGGACTCGGTGGGTGCAGTGGCCGTGTTCGTTAAGGCGACCCCGATGGAGCACCTCCGCGCCGTCTGCGAAGCCGGTGATTTGATGCCGCACAAGAGCACGTACTTCTATCCCAAGGTGGCCACCGGGTTGGTGATCCAGCCGCTGGAATGATCGGCCGACCGGTGGGGGGAGCTCGAGCGGGTCCGTGACGCAATCGGCGGGATTGGGGATTGGGGTGAAGGGTTCAGGGTTCAGGATGCAACGGTTTGCCTACCAGACGTTCCTGTCTGCGTGCGTACACGCACAGGCAGAGGCCCCGGAGGGGCGACGGGGTGTAGCCACGGGTGGAGCGTCGCCCGCTGCCAAGCGGGCGGAGCGCAACCCGTGGACTCATTCGTGCCTCAACCATCCCGCCCCGGAGGGGCGGAGGAAGTTTCACGGGGCAGACAAAACGCCAAGGAGCATTTTCAAGCGTGCTCCGCGTATCGCGCACTTGTTGACGCAACGTACGCGTCCTTCGCCCCTCCGGGGCGAAAGGGGGATGATGGACCGGCTGTCCACGGGTTCCGCGTCGGGCCGCTCCGCGGCCACGCCGCTCCACCCGTGGCTACAATCCGTCGCCCCGGAGGGGCGAGAGCGAGTAGCAGGCAGGGCAACGAGTACCCCAGGCAGGACAACGAGTAACCCGAGCAGGGCAACGAATAGTGGGCACGTCAAACCGTTGACCTGCCCCACCTGGCTTCCGGCATCAGGAACTCCCACCGCAGTCAATCTCCCAGCGTCAGGAACTTCCGCCGTACTGTCACGGACCCGTTCGATTACGCTACGACGACAAGGGTGAACTCGTGGATGAGCAATGGCGAGTAGGGATCGGGTACGACATTCACCGACTGGTGCCCAATCGTGCGCTGATTCTGGCGGGCATTGAGTTGGAAAGTGACGTGGGATTATCCGGCCACAGCGATGGGGACGTCGTGCTCCACGCGGTGACCGATGCCTTGTTGGGGGCTGCTGCCCAGC
>JADFPW010000433.1 GCA_022562105.1 Planctomycetota bacterium | reverse complement strand
TAGCGACTCACGTCTGGACCGGCTCCGCCGGCCGACAGGAACCATAACACCGTGCGAATCGAACCGTCATCAAGACCGACCCCCGAGTCCGCCAACGGCGCAACCAGCTCGCACAACCTCCGCCGAATGGTCGGCCTGGTTCGGCCTCATCGCAAGATGCTGGCCATCGGTATCGGCGCTGCAATAATCGCGGCTGCGTTTCATGCAGTCAGCTTGTCTGGAATGTTCCCGATCCTGCAGATCATGGTTGCCGATGAGGGGCTGCATGCCTGGGTGGATCGCAACGCAGCCTCAGGGCGGGTCGGAGCCGACCTGACTCTGCACACGCCCGATCTGGATGGTTCGCTCGACTACCAAGACATCCGCCCGGTCGTCGTGCGCAATCTGCACGAAGGCTCGCCGTTGGTTGAATTGGGCATCCATAACGGCGACCAGATCGTCAGTCTGGAAGGCGAGCGGCTGGACGGCAAGGACTGGCTACAACGCGTCGCCGCCTATGCGCCTGGAACGACCATTCGATTCCAAATCGATTCGGTCAGCGAAACTTACGAGCTGACACTGGGCGAGCTGGACTGGGAATGGCGCATCGGGCGACCGTTGGTCTCCTACATTCCGCGGCCCGGCCCCGGTGAGAGTCAGTTGGGCGCGCTGTTCTATGTCCTCCTGGCCGTCGTGGCTATCGCCCTATTGGCCAGCGTGTTTCGATTCATCGCCGAGTATTGCACCATGGTCGCGGTGCTGCGCTCGGTGAAGGATCTGCGCCGACAGCTCTACGGCAAGGTGCTCAGGCTGCCCATGGATTTCTTTGCCCGCAACGTTTCCGACACGGTCTCACGGTTCATTCAGGATACGCAGGAGGTTCAGCGCGGGTTGCAAACCCTGTTCGGTCGGATGACCCGTGAGCCGGCCAAGGCGTTCTTCCTGTTTTCCGCGGCGATGTATTTCAACCCGCGAATCACGATCACCGTGGCGTTGGTGTCGCCGTGGATCATCCTACTATTCTGGGCGGTCGGCAAGAAGGTGCGAAAGGCCAACAAGCGATTGCTACGCGGTTGGGGGCGGATGGTGGGGACTCTGGAAGCCTCATTCCGAGGGATCGCCGTGGTCAAGGCCTACACGGCGGAAGACACCGAGCGCCGCCGTTTCGGGGAAATCGATCAGCGCATGCTTGACCAACAATTGCGCATGGCCTGGTTGGATGCGTTTATTGGCCCGGCGTTGCAAGTGCTGACCGTGGTGGCAGCGTCGGCTGGACTCTATTGGTTGGCGTCCGAGGTACTGGCCGGCCGCATCGAGCGGGCTGCGTTTGCCACGTTGAGCATCTTGCTGGCCGCCATGTTCGATCCGATTCGCAAGGCAGCCAACGTGTATAACAAGTTGCAGCGAGCCATGGCTGGTGCGGAGCGAATCTACGCCGTGATCGACGCTCCGGAAGAGGCTGAACGTGGCGATGAGGCGGTGAAGCTGCCCCCGCTCGAACGGCAAATCGAGTTCCGCGATGTGACCTTCGTCTACCCCGGAGCGGATCGACCGGCTCTGGATCGGGTTGATCTGACGCTCAAACGGGGCGAGACGGTGGCTATCGTCGGACCCAACGGCTCGGGCAAGACCACGCTGATCAATCACCTGCTGCGCTTCTACGATCCCCAGCAGGGCGAGATTCTGTTCGACGACGTGAACATCGCCCACGGCACGCTCCGCAGCCTGCGGCAACAGATCGCGTTGGTCACCCAGGATCCGGTGATCTTCGCGATAAGCATTTCCGACAACGTGGCCTACGGCTCGCCCGATGGCACACAGGAGGATGTTCTCCACGCCGCCCGCCAGGCGTTCGCCGACGACTTCATTCGCCTCTTTGAAGACGGGTACGACACCGTCCCCGGCGACCTGGGCCGAACGATGTCCGGTGGACAGCGGCAACGCATCGCCATCGCCCGGGCCGTCTACCGCGACACGCCGATCCTCATCTTCGACGAAGCCACCTCGCAAGTAGACTCGGAATCCGAGCAGAAGATACAGACCGCCCTCAAGGCGCTATCCAAGGATCGCACGACGCTGATCGTCGCCCACCGGCTCAGCACCATCCGTTTCGCCGACCGTATTGTCCTGATGGACATGGGCCGCATCGCCGACACCGGCACCCATGACGAGCTCTTCCATCGCAGCCCGCTATACCGCGCCCTCTGCGAGACTCAGTTCTTCGACATGAACGAAACCAAGTCACAACCGCCGACCGTAAAGTAGTCCCGGCGCGGCGGGAGCGCCTCGCCGGCCGTGGATCGCGGGGTGCCACTGGTGGCTTGCCCACCAGTGCAAGGACCGAGTCCGACGCAGCAGCCACCATGTTGGGGGCCGATTATGCAGGAGACGGCTCCCGGCCTTGGCTAATAAATAGGAGCCGTCACCGGCCGCAACACTGGTGGGCAAGCCACCAGTGGCACCCGATTTGCTGGGACTACCTGGGAGCGAGCGGAGGTCTCGACACAGGCCCAAGCCCCGCCACCAGTTGCAGGTATCGATCTCCCTGCACAAACTCGGAATGCCCGTCGGCAAACAGGGTATTCCCGCCGGCGCCCCCGTGGTTGGACAGCGCCTCATAGGCGAGCACCATGGACGGATCGACGTTGCGGGATTCGGACCTGGAAGCGAAAGGGATGTGGAAGACGTAGCTCCCGCCGCCGCTCGGACACCGGGCCTGCTCCAGAAAGGCTTGAAGATCCTCCTCGGGATCATCGAAAGGCCATTCGGAGTCGATCGCCGAGCACGTGCAGAGTTGCCTTAGATGATTACCGCACGCCAGTCGCCTGGACCCCTCTCGCACTTTGGGAACAACGATTGCAGCCCCAAGGCACACAATCAAGAGAACCAACACCAATACGGCCTTTCGAGGTCTGCTTTTTTATGATGCGGCCATGACAACAGCTTCTACGCTTCCTGACCCACTCTGTTCACGGCAATGCTCCCGTCGGATGCCTTGCCC
>JADFPW010000432.1 GCA_022562105.1 Planctomycetota bacterium | reverse complement strand
TGCCCTCGCCACAAGCCCAGTATCAACGGGGCGCCCAACGCCAGCAGATAGAACCACGCGCGAGGACGGGCGAGTCGCTCGGCGACGATCGCCGGCGATAGTTCACCGAAAAGCTGCATCCGCGTGTAGTCCCCGCTGGGCGCAAAGAACGGGATAATCAACATGGTACATAGCAGCAGATATCCGATGGAAGCGGCCGCGATCCAGGCCCCATCGCGTCGCCGGTCGGTAAAGAGGATCAGATACACGCCCCACCCCAGGGTCACTCCGCAAACCGTCTCCTCGCACAACAGGGCCCCTATCAGGCAAACATGCGACCACCGCCACCGGCCGCGTAGGGCAAAGCAAAAGCAAAACGCCAGCCATGGAACAGCCAGGTAGATGGACTGGAATCCGTAACTGTTCGCGTACGGCAATCGCGACAGAGAGGGAAGCGTCAACCACGCCAGACCTATGATCAGAGCTACGGCGGACGATCCACTGCGATGTTTGGCCAATTGGTAGAACGGGACGGCGGCCAGGTTCAGAGCCAGCGGTCCGACGATCATGAGAAACACGGGCGATCGAATCAGGGCGTAAGGCACCGCCAGCAGGTAGAACATCGGCAGGCAGTGATAGGCCATCCGCGTATCCAGGAATCGCATCGGCCCGACGTCCTTGAACGGAAGGCAGTGTTCCAGTTCCGTCGTAAAGAGCCCGAAGTCGGCATAGCCGAGGGTGAAATGCCGCCAAAGATTGAGCTGCACGTGAGCATGCCACGCCGTACTGGCCACGATGGCCATACCCAGCACCCATGGAGCCCAGGAGGCCGCCCGCTCGAGTCGATCGGGGATGAGTACATGGCGTCCCAACCGATCGATCGACCACCCGACACTCACGACGGCGGCGCAGACGACGACAAAGGTCACGGTTGGTACCCCCGCGCCTGTCGCGGGTAGCGGCTGAACCAGCAGCCACAGCGCAGTTGCCGTGCACACCGCCAGCAACGGTAGGCCCGCCGTTACCGGCGATAAGGCAGATTCAACCGGCTTTCGCCCGAGCTCGGTGCGGGTCCGGCGCAAGCACGTGACCCACACGACGATAGCCAGAACGACAGCGGGGATCACGTATGTCGTGGGCAGGGCCGGATCGGTAAGCGGCTGGAACGCATAGGTGACCACGTTGAGAACGTGGTTGCTGAGCTGCCAACAGACGGCTGCCGCGGCGACGAGCCCCAGTCCCCAGACGACGAGTCCCGCCGTTGCGGATGAGAGGATTCCAACCTCCACTGGGTTTGCCCGACTGCCACCTGAAGTCTGCACCCGCCGCAAGTCCTCTGTCTTCGGAAATCCTTGTCACCAGCCAATTTACGGCGTAACCCCAGCACGGGCTCGAGGCTGCGTCAAGTGGGCAAATCATACCATCACGAACACTCCATCCGAGAAACTCGTGACAAGACGTCACTTGCCCGACGCCACCCGAGCCGCCATCATGAGGAGCGTGAAGGCGATTACCATCCACCGTCGTGTCCTATTGGCCATCGCCCTTCCCGCCGGGCTGCTCGCCTCGTGCAAGACACCCCTATTTCTCGCCTTATGCGAGACCGCTTGGCAACACGGGCTGACGCGGTGGCTGATCGTCGGATTCTTCCTGGCTTTGCTCGCGGCGGAAGCCATGTATTTCGTGACCCTGATGCGCTTCGTGCGAGCCCGCGGGAAAGTCGATCGCTTCAACGCCATGGCCGTCGATACCAAGGAGCTGGCCCGCCGGCGCCGTTGGAAGTTTCGGTGGGCTGCTGCGACCCTGGCGACGCTGAGCGGCGGGCTCATCGCCGAAACCGGCTTTCGCCTGTTCGACATCCAGCCTCCGACAGCCCCGGGCGATTGCCAGGCCGACCTGCCCGACGTCGACGTATCGGTCAACGCCCTCGGCATCCGGGAAACCTGGGACGAGCTATCCAGCGATGACGAGCGGATTCGCGTTGCGTTCCTCGGTGACTCCTTCACGTTCGGCGTAAGCGTCAAGCCCGAAAACACCCTGCCGCGCCAGGTCTCGCGGATATTGACCGAGACGATGCCCGATCGCGTGTTGACCATCAACCTGGGCGAGATTGCCGCCGCCCCGGCGCGGGAACTGGAGGTCTACGAAGCGTTGCGCGACGCCGTGGAGCCCGATGTCGTCGTTCAGATCGTCAACGTCAACGACTTCGGAGCTCATCTGTATCAGATTCTCGAAGATCTCTATCACCTGCGAGACGACCGGCTGATCGTAGGCGACACATCGCTCCTGCTTGGATACATCGAGAAACAGATACGCTATTGGATGGTTTGGAACACCACGCTGGGCTACTACCGCGGCGGGTTCAGCCCCGAGGAGCGAGCCGATTCCTGGCTTCGCTTCGAACGGGACATGCGGGCCTGCCGAGAACGGATCGAAGCGAATGGCGACACCTACGCCATCGTGCTTTTCCCCTGGCTCTACAATCTGGACCACTATCAGCTCCGCGACATGCACCGCCGCATGCGCGACATGGCCGCGAGCATGAAGGTTCCCTATTTGGACCTACTTGAAGTGTTCGTGGGCCGAGACGGAGAGGCCCTGCGCGTCTGCCCGATGGACACCCATCCCAATGCCGAAGGGTATCGCATCGCCGCCGAACGCATCGCCCAATTCCTTCGCGACGACGTCCTACCGCTCCACGCCGACCGGATCGACCCACGATCGAGCACAAAAGAGCGCGCGGGAAGCTGAGAATCGGAACGCTCCGCTACCGGAGAGGGCGGGATTCGAACCCGCGGTACGGTTACCCGCACACACGCTTTCCAAGCGTGCTCCTTAGGCCACTCGGACACCTCTCCCACCGTGCGGCGCCGAACCGGCGGCACGTTATCGTCGCCGGGCGCATTCCTTCGGCGCACCAGCCGAACGACCCTAGAAAACCGGCTGACGGGTGTCAAGGAAATCGTCCGCGATCACGGATCGGATGAATCGAGCCCGGGCTCGACTGACC
>JADFPW010000431.1 GCA_022562105.1 Planctomycetota bacterium | reverse complement strand
GGCTGAGTTGCTGCGTGTCGTGGACCGGGCCATGCTCTTCGGGGACGCTTCGACCACGCAAACGTGGGCCGACGATCCTCGAGTTCAGATCCACGGACCGGGCTACAGCAAGGTTCTGCTTGACGACGTCGCAGCCGACGATTGGGAACGACACCTCGACGTCATCGAGTCATCCATCCTGACCAACGGCGGTCGATCGTGCATCAATGCGTCGTCGGTTTGGACGCCGCGAAACGGGCGGGCGTTGGCTGCGGCGCTGGCTGAGCGCTTGGCCACGATCGAAGCCAAGCCGGCCGACGATCCTGACGCCCAGATCGCAGCCTTCGCCAATCCGACCGTCGCGGAGAGCATTTCGGGGGCGATTGATCGAGGTCTCCTCCACGGCCTGGAGTACCAGACCGTGCCACCCGCCCGCCACGGCCTGGAGTACCAGACCGTGCCACCCAGCGCCGTTGATTTGACCGAGCGCATTCGCGGTTCGTCGCGATTGGTCAAGCGCGGTCGAGTGGCTTACCTGCTGCCGACCATCGTTTGGTGCGATGATGCAGAACATCCGCTGTGCAATCGCGAGTTCTTATTCCCGTATGCCTCCGTGATCGAGTGTCCGGTCGAGCGCATGCCGGAGGCAATCGGCCCGACGCTGGTGGCCACGGCGATCACCAGCGATTCGGCGTTCATCAACACCCTGATGGCCTCACCCAACGTGGATCGACTCAACATCGGCTCCATCCCCACCTGGCAGATCGCCTGGGACCAGCCGCACGAAGGCAACCTGTTCGAGCATCTCTATCGGCAACGCGCGTTCCAGGCCGAGTCGGTCGTATGAGCGATACGGACGCAGCACTGCCCGACATCCTGGGCCACTCCTCCGTTCGTGTCATATTCGGCCCGGGCCGACTCGATGATGTCGGGGTGCTCGCAAGAGAAGAAGGCGCCCAGCGCATACTGCTAGTGAGCGACGGCGGTGTCGTTGCGGCCGGGCATGTCGATCGAGCCGTGGCTTCGCTGGGCGATGCGGGGATCGAAACACGGGTGTTTGCCGACGTTTCGGTGAACCCGACGACCGATGAGGTCGACGCCGGCGTGCGATTCTGCCAATCGGACACGCCTGACTTCGTGATCGGCCTCGGCGGGGGCAGCGCCATGGACTGCGCCAAGGGCATCAATCTGCTGCTGACCAACGGCGGACGGATGACCGACCATCGTGGCGAGGGGCCGGCGGCGAAGCCGATGCTGCCGATGATCCTGATCCCCACCACCGCGGGAACCGGCAGCGAAGCACAGTCATTCGCCCTGATCAGCGACGCGGACACGCATCAGAAGATGGCCTGCGGAGATCGCCGCCTGCCGACAGAAGGCGGCTTGCGTCCGCGCGTCGCCATTCTCGATCCGGAGTTGATGGAAACGACCCCGCCGGAGGTTACCGCCATGGCCGGCATCGATGCCGTCGCCCACGCGGTCGAATCAGCCGCGTCTACGCGGCGCAACGAGATTTCTCGCTCTCTCTCCCGCGAGGCCTGGCGCCGACTGGACGCATATCTGGAACGGGTCATCGCCGATCCCGGCGATTCGACGGCCCGCGCAGAGATGTTGCTGGGCGCTCATCTGGCCGGTGTGGCCATTGAATGCTCGATGCTCGGGGCAGCCCACGCCTGTGCGAATCCGCTCACGGCGCGCTACGGTCTGATACATGGCGTCGCCGTTGGAGTCATGCTTCCGCACGTCATCCGATTCAACACCGCCGACGGCTCAAACCCGTACGACGATCTGGGCCGTACGTCCGATGACTTGGCACGACGCATCGAACAGTTGCTATCGGCCGCCGGGCTGCCACGCACCTTGTCGGATTGTGGCGTACCGCGCGCTGGGCTCGACGAACTCTCGGTTGAGGCAGCCGAACAGTGGACTGCAGCTTTTAATCCGGTCCCTCTTCGTCCGGAAGGTGCAGCAATCCTGTACGCCGCCGCTTTCGACGATTAGAGATCGACCATCAGGAGTCTGGAGCGCGCCTGGGACAGGGCGCACGGCAGACCGTATTGACAGCGATCCACCCGCCTCTAGGATACCGGCCGTCGAGGAGGTGACGTCTCCTGGTGCGGTTAACGGCGTCGCCTGCAGACTCGTTCGTTTTCACCCATCATTTTAGAGCGAAGGCGACATACAGTCGAAGGAGTAGTTGGGCCATGGATAAATCTGTGCGAAGCTACATCGCGGAGTTCGTCGGTACGTTTACTTTAGTGTTCATTGGCACGGCCGTCGCCACGTTGCAGGGATTCCTGCCGGGGTACGGTGATACCGGCTGGCTGGGCATTTCCTTTGCCTTCGGGTTCACGCTCATGGTGCTGGTCTGGGTGGTGGGGCCGGTCTCCGGGTGTCACATCAATCCTGCGGTGACCATACCGATGGCCCTGTCCGGCCGCCTCAAATGGTCGTTGGTTCCGGGCTACTTGGTCGCCCAAGTGGTCGGGGCCCTGCTGGCCAGCTTCCTGTTACTTCAACTACTCAAAGGGATGCCCGGCTATGTACTGGCGGACCACGGGCTAGGGGCCAACGGGAATCCGCGCAGCATGACGCTCGCCACGCTGTTCGGGTGGGAGCTAGTCCTGACTGCCCTGTTCCTATTCACCATCTTCAGCGCTACTCGCTCGGACGCCACGCCGGGCGTTGCCGGTCTGGCCATTGGCGGCTTTCTCTTCGTCGCCCACTTGGTGGGGGCCCAACTGGGCGATTCCTCGCTCAACCCAGCCCGAAGTATCGGTCCGGCTCTGATCCAAGGCGGCACCGCCCTGAGCGTGCTCTGGGTGTTTATTGTGGGTCCGATCATCGGCGGGATCGCAGGCTGGCTGCTGTACGGCCTGGTCTACGGCAAAGAAGCCTAACCCGCATATTTCATGAGGCGACGTGAGCGTTGCCAGTCGGTGTAGTGTGCGACGATCGTCGGATTGGCGGTATGGTCCGCCGTGGTCGGCGCAGAAGGCCCCCTTTCCCCCACAAGGATTCCGGGTT
>JADFPW010000076.1 GCA_022562105.1 Planctomycetota bacterium | reverse complement strand
CTGCTGGCGGTCATCTTCTCCTTTCTACCTCATCAGGACGCGATCCCCGTACATGCAGTGGTGCAACTCGCCAGCAATGGGACTCGATTGCTGGCATTTCTGGGTAACGTGGACTGGCCCACCCTCGGGCGGTTCGCCCTCGGGGCCGTGCCCGGCGCAGCCGTCGGAGCCCTGCTCCTGTGGTTGCTCGGTAGCCCGGACCGAAGCGAGCCCTATCTGAAGATGGCCGTCGGCGTTTATATCGTGCTCAGTCTGGTGATCCCGCTACGGCGCTCCAAGAAGGATGGACGGGCCAGCGAACGGGCGTTCACCCTGCTGGGTTTGGTGGCCGGTACCGCGGCGTTGACGCTCGGGGCGATCGGCCCGTTGATTGGCCCGTTGTTTGCCCGTCACGGATTTGTCAAGGAACGGCTGATCGCCACCAAAGCGGTCTGCCAAGCGATGATGCACGTGTTGAAACTGCCCGCCTTCCTCCTGATACGCGATCTGGACGTGCAACGGCTGGGTCTGTTGGCGGTGGTGATGGTGGCGATGGTGATCCCCGGCACGCTGCTAGGAAAGCGTCTCCTGCAATACGTAACCGAGAAGCACTTCATCATGCTGTATCGCGCCGCGCTGCTCCTGGCGGCGTGCAAGCTGGTCATGATCGACGGCGTGTGGAAAGTGTGGATGCGGAGCCTAACGTAGTGTCTCATTGAGAGCGCGTCGTATCGTTATCCGAGCCGCGACCGTAAGGGAGCGGCCTTCTGCGACCCAGCCGTCCTGCCACGATACCGCTCCCTCACGGTCGCGGCTCGGATTATGGCGCTTACTGTGCAACCTTACACTCGCCTGGCAGAACGCCGTTCATTGGGAGGCCGTGTCGGCGGCCGACGGAACCTTCGCCGAGTCGTCCACGGTCGTCTCGATCCCCTCGAAGACGACGCGCCCCAGGCGAACCATGGTCGCTCCGCATTCGACGGCCAGCTCGAAGTCGTTACTCATGCCCATGCTCAGCGTGTCAAACGATGGGCCTGTGTGGCGGCTCTTGCGGACCTCGTCGAAGAGCTCGCGCGTGCGGCGGAAGACGCTTCGCAGCCGCTCCTCGCTCGCATCCAGCGGCCCCATGGCCATCAATCCGCACAGCTCCAGATGAGGCAGGGTCCGCAGTTGTTCAGCCATGTGGGACGCAGCCCCGACCGCCACGCCGCTCTTGCCCGATTCGTCGGCCGTGTTGACCTGCAGCAAGACCCGCACCTTCTGCGATCGCCGGGCGGCTTGGGTCTCGATTTCTTCCGCTAGCCTCAAGCTGTCCAGCGAGTGAATCAAATCCACCCAGTCGAGCACCTGGCGGACCTTGTTACGTTGGAGGTGACCGACCATGTGCCACGCCGGGGCCACCACTTCCTGGGGGTTCGACGGTGGAAGCAACGATCGACGCTTGATCGACTCCTCGATCATGGCCGCTCGGCGAGCCAGTTCCTGGGCTCGCGACTCGGCCAGCGGTCCCGTGCCCCCTTCGACCAACGCGCGGATGACGTCCATCCCCGCCGTTTTAGTGACCACGACCACGGTGATGTCGTCCTCGCGTCTAGCGCGTTGAGATGCCTCATGGATCCGTTTGCCAATTTCCCGCAAGTTTTCGCTCAGGCGCCGGCGTAGAGTCGCTGTACTTGTCATGGCGGGATTCTACCCAACCAATACTGCCCTGGCCATCCCGTTCGAGTCTTTCTGACGCCCGCTCGCAAGGTCCGGTGTATTCCCGATAGTCGTTGGTCGGATCAGCCGTTTGGATGGGCGCAGGAGCACAAGTCGCGGGCGATTGGACTACTCCTGCCCAGTGCTCTGTCATGCGTGGAACGCCGGGTTGGGTGGCACGCTCTGGTACTCCAGGCCGTGCCACCCGTCGTGGTCATCAGTACCGCGAGCGTCAGCGAGCGGCCCTCGGCGGCGCCGCAGGTAGGCGCCGAGGGGCGCGATCCGGGAGACGGGATTCAGTGATCGCGATCGGCGTCCGCGGTCGTTTCCGCGACGGGCTGAACGGCCATCAACGTCGGTACGGCCAGCTCCATCCTCAGAACCGTCGGGGGCATATCGGGACGAAAATGGGCATCGAGGATGCGACGCTCGGCATGGTCGAGCCAGTCACTCTGGACGGTGTCGGACTGGACTCCCGGGGTTCGGCTCCATCGGCGCGTGATGTCCAGGCGTTCCAGGGCACACGCTCGAATCGCGTCGCGACGGCGCATCGGGTCGGCAAACCACTCGTGGGCTCGCTCCTCCAATTGGAGCAATAGTGCCGACGCGGCGGCGAACCCTCGATTGGCTTGATCGTCGGGCTGACGGCAGAGCAGGCGGCAGCGGAAGACGCGGGCCAGAAAACCCCACGTGCGGCCGTCACCCGGTGGGGCGGTCAGCGGCTGCGGCAGCAGGGTCATGACCCGATCCCGCCGCCCGGCCTGCTCCAGCAATAGCGCCTGCCAAAAGACAGAAGCAGCCACCACTTCCGGGGCTGCATCTTCGGTGGCAATGGCCAGACCGGACGCGGCCCGACGCAGGGCGGTTGAGCGTTGGGCGGGCGACGAATCCGTTGGCGGTTGGCCGTTCTCACTCTGCTTGTCGTCGCCCGCAAAAAGGGCCTCGATGGCGTCGGCAAATGCTTGCAGCGTGAGGCGAATACCGTGACTCTCGGCCAAGGGATTCTCGTCCCCGGCGGTATCGGCTTTGGCTTGTTCCTCCCACTCCGCAGCGATCGCCAGCTGCGCTTTCGCCTGACCCACGAGGTGGAGAATGTTTTCGGGGTCACCCGGGCGCGGATGCTCCCAGAACAGCCGACTCGCCGCCGGTTCGATCTGCCGGGCCAGGATCCAATTGGCACTCTCCAGCGCCGCCGTGATGCGTTGTTCGTCCCCGCTTGCTGCATCCACGCGCGATGCCAACAGCTCGGCCTGTCGGTCGAGGTAGACCGCGAACGCCGTTTCGTCCTGCACGCCATCGGGATAAACGAGTGACGACAGCAGGAATTCACCGGCGGAACCCGGCGTGGAGACGGACGGCGCCGTGCTCGGATCTGCCGGCGGAGCCTCTGGCGGCGAGTTCGGAGGATCACCCGGCGAGGTGAGACCGAGCACCACTATGGAAGACAACAGTGCAGTCATTGAATCAACTCCTACCGGTCATCCGTGGGGCTACCGACGAACGATAGGCGTCTCGGCCGGTCGTCGCAACACATCGCCGGACGCCCGTTCATCCCTCGCCGAACATGGCGTCCATGAACGCGGCTGGATCGAACGGCTCAATGTCCGTAGGCGTCTCACCCAGGCCGATGAACTTGACCGGCACGTCGAGCTGCTCGCGTATGCCCACGACGATTCCGCCCTTGGCGCTCCCGTCGAGCTTGGCCAGAAAAATGCCCGTCACCTGCACGTGTTTCTGAAACGCTCGAGCCTGGGCGATCGCATTCTGACCGACCGTGGCATCGAGCACCAACAGCACTTCGTGCGGGGCCCCGGGGATCTTGCGTTCCACCACCTTGCGAATCTTGCCCAACTCACGCATCAGATGATCTTGCGTATGAAGGCGACCCGCCGTGTCCAGCAACAGGACGTCCGCCTTGCGGGCAATCGCCGCGTCGCACGCGTCGTAGGCCACCGCTCCCGGATCGGCTCCCTGGTCATGTTTGACGATCTGCACCCCGATTCGGTTGGACCATTCCGTCAGTTGGGCCACGGCGGCGGCACGAAAGGTGTCGCATGCTCCGAGGATCACGCTCTTACCCTGATCGGTCAGGTATCGGCCCAGTTTGGCGACGCTGGTCGTCTTTCCCGACCCGTTGATGCCGGTCACCATGATGACGGTCGGCCCGGAGTCGGCCCATTGGATCGAGCGGTCCGACTCGGGCCACATCTGGACCACGCGGTCCTTGATCGCCTCGATGATCTGGTCGCTCTCGGTGATGTTGTTCTTCTTCCACTCGCTGCGGACATGATCGAGAAGCGTCGCCGTGGTCGAGGGACCGAAGTCGGCCAACAGCATCGCCTCCTCGAGTTGCTTGAGCTGCTCGTCGTCGATCTTGCGACCGACGGGCAGGGCGGCCCGAAAACCCGATGAGATCTTCTGGCGAGTCCTGGCCAGTCCCGTCTTGAATCGATCCAGCAGGCCCATTAGCGGTCACGTTCCCCCTCGTTGCTCGCTTGCATCTGTTTCCAAGCTGCATCCAGCACGCCGTTGATGAACCCCGGCGATTCCGCCCCACCGTACTCGCGTCCGATCTCGACGGCCTCATTGATGACCACCTTGGCGGGAACCTCGCCCACGTCCAGTTCGGTCAGTGCGACTCGCAGGATGTTTCGCTCAACCGGCGAGATTCGTTCGAGCGTCCAATTGGCCATGACCATGTTCAGGCGGGCGTCAAGTTCGGCTCGCTTCGACCAGCATGGCCGAACAAGCCCATCGGCGTATCGCTGCACCTTGCCCGCCATGCCCGATTCGGCGAGGAAACCATCGACCTGCTCCAGGTACCCATCGCCCTGGACATCTAACTGGCACAGCGTCTGCATCGCCAGAATCCGACCATGATGATGGTGGTGGATAGCCGAGGCGGCCGATTCGCGGTGGTTGCTATTCATAACGGACGACGTGGAACCGGTTGGTGTGGAACCGGTTTGTAACCGGTTATCAGTCTCTCTTCGCATCATCGGCGATGGCCGACAGCAGATTGCACATCTCGATGGCCGTCAGAGCTGCGTCGGCCCCCTTGTTGCCGGACTTGGCCCCGGCCCGTTCGATGGCCTGTTCCAGCGTGTCCGCGGTGATGACCCCGAAAGTCACCGGAATCCCCGTGTCCATGCTCACCTGGGCGACGCCCTTGGAGACCGCGTCTGCCACATAATCAAAATGCGGCGTCTGACCTCTAATCACGCATCCCAGGCAGACGATCGCATCGTAGGAGGCGGTCTCGGCCAGTTTCTTGGCAACCAG
Organism: Planctomycetota bacterium; assembly: GCA_022562105.1. Lineage (GTDB taxonomy): Bacteria > Planctomycetota > Phycisphaerae > UBA1845 > UBA1845 > JADFPW01. The sequence goes on along the minus strand of JADFPW010000076.1, from coordinate 8,970 downwards.
GGGCAATTCCCGTGCCCCGGGCACGCGCACCACCGTCATCTGCTCATCGGGACAACCGTGCCGACCCAGCACGTCCGTTGCTCCGGAGAGCAGTTTCGAGGTGACAAAGTCGTTGAATCGGCTGACCACCAAGGCGAAGCGTTGCGATCCGACGGTCAGCTCACCGACCAATTCGTCAACCATCATCAGCTCCATCACCCGATTGGGGGGTCTAATGCCCTCCTGACGCCTATCGACCGGTCGTCAGCCAAAAGGCGAATCCCCAGTCTATCCACCCCCGCGTGGCACGCCAAACCGCCGGATGGGTGGCTCAGGCGGCGGCTTCCGCCATGGTCGGCGTCTTGTCAATCACCTCGCGCAACAAATCGTCCACGTCGACGCCCTCGGCTTCGCCCTCGAAATTGAGCAGAACGCGGTGTCGCAGGGCCGGCAGGTAGACCTGCTGAACGTCGGAGAAGGCCGTGTTGTATCGACCGTCCAACAAGGCCAACAGTTTCGAGCCCAGGGACAACGCCTGGGCGGCCCGCGGGCTGGCCCCCCAGCGCACGTATCGATTGGTGATGTCTACCGCGTAGGGACCACCCGGATGCGTCGCCATCGTAAGCCGAATGGCGTAATCCTGCACGTGCGGAGCCATCACGATCCGACGCACCAACTTCTGCGCTTCGATGATCTCCGAGCCGGTCATTACCGGTTGAATGTCCGGGGTATGGCCGGTCGTGGTTCGATCCAGAATCGTGGCCAGCTCCTCGCGGTTCGAGTGCTCCACGATCAGTTTGTAAAAGAAGCGATCCACCTGCGCTTCCGGGAGCGGATAGGTTCCTTCCTGCTCGATGGGGTTCTGCGTCGCCAGGACGAAGAACGGTTCTTGCAGAGTGTATCGTTCACCGGCCACCGTTACCGTGTGCTCCTGCATCGCCTCCAGCATGGCTGACTGCGTCTTGGGCGTCGCCCGGTTGATCTCGTCGGCCAGGACAATCTGGGCAAACAGCGGCCCCTTGCGAAACTCGAAACCCCGACGACCCGTCTTGGGATCTTCCACAATCATGTTGGTTCCGATGATGTCCGCCGGCATCAGATCGGGGGTGAATTGGATGCGCGAGAAGTCGAGTTGGACGGCCTGGGCCAACGATCGCACCAGATAGGTCTTCCCCAAGCCGGGAACCCCTTCCAACAGGACATGGCCGCCGACAAAGAGACAGGTCAAGACGCCCTCGACCACCTGGTCATGGCCGACGATTGCCTTGCCGATCTCCGCACGAGCTTTCTGGAACTTTTCACGAAACTCCTGTGTCGCCTTTTCAACGGCTGGATCGATTGTTGCGGACATCGGATCTCCTGTTGGTGTTCGCGGTTTCCATGCTCCCCGGCCACCGATTCCGGTACTCTAGGCGTGCCTATGCATGATTGTCCAGCATCTGGGTATCACGACGCCCGGGACGAATGGGTTCGCCGAACCCACCAGCAGAGGACCAGCAGCGAGTAGAGCAGGTCGGCGTGCTCGCCTCGGCGGGCGCAATGGTCCGCGTAGATTCGTTGGATCGCGTCGTAATCAAACAGACCGAACGACTCGACGGTCGATCGGGTTACGGTGTCGTGGAACATGTCGCGTAGCGGGCCGCGAAGAAACTCACCCATGGGCACCTCAAACCCCTTCTTGGGGCGCTCGAGAATCTCGGGGGGCAGCCAATCGCGATGGGCGTCGACCAGCAATCGTTTGCGTAACCCTCGCCATACCTTGAACTCCGAGGGCAACGGAACGACCTTGTCCAGCAGGTCGCGGTCGAGCAACGGAACGCGAACCTCCAGGGAATGAAACATGCTGGCCAGGTCCACCTTGTGCAGCATGTCGCCGGGAAGACTGTACTGAGTATCAAACGCCAGGATCGCGTTCAGCGGATCATCGTCAGGGATGCCGGCCGTCAGTTCGCCCAGCGTTTCTCTGACATCGGGCTGTGGGGCGCTCTGCAGAAGGATGTCCTCCGCTTCCGGAGCCATGATCCGTGACCAAGCCAGATGGCGGACGAATGGATCCCCATTGGACTCGCGCAAAAGTTTGCGAAACTGTCGAACGCGATTCGAGATTGGACCGGAGCGAGCCGTCCGTGCCCTGCGAAGTGCCGGCTCCACCAACCCATGGCGTAACCAGCCGGGCCAGCGCCGATAGGCGGCCAATGTGTCGTGTCCCAGGTAGCGCCAGTAGCCGCCAAAAATCTCGTCCCCGCCATCACCGCTCAAGGCGACCGTCACCTGGGATCGAGCCGCCCGTGACACCAGAGAGGTTGGAATCAGCGAGCTATCCCCGAACGGCTGACCTAAGTGGTCGAGCAGCGGTTCGATGGCGGCCAGCACCTCGTCGACGGTCACCAGCACTTCATGGTGGTCCGTGCCGAACCGTTCAGCGACCAGCCGGGCGTAGCGCCGCTCGTCATAGAAGCCGTGATCGGCGTACCCTATACAGAACGTCTTAATGGGCGACGGACTGCATCGAGCCAAATGGGCTACTACGATCGAGGAGTCCAGTCCGCCGGATAGAAAGGCGCCCAACGGCACGTCCGCCACCCTCCGCTGGGCGACCGCGGACGAGATACATTCCCGCGTGCGCTCACACAGATCAGGATAGCTGCATGGAGAGGCCGTCTCCGACGCCGTTGGTAGCGAATAGTATTCCACCGGCGCATCGACGCCCAGGGGGCTGAATCCCACCCACGTGCCCGGGGGCAAGTTCTCCACATGCTGGTACACCGATTTCGGATGAGGAATGTAGCCATACTGTAGATAGTGGACCAGGGACGTCGAATCCAGATCGCCGGGCCAATCGTGGAGGGCCATCAGCGACGGAATCTCACTAGCGAAGCCGAGGCGATCCTCATGGTGGATCCAAAACAGCGGTTTGATGCCGATGGGATCACGACATAAGAAGCCGCGCTGCTGGTGAACATCGAAGAACGCCAACGCCCACATCCCGCTGAATCGGTTGAACGCCTCGGTGCCCCACAATATCAGCGACTGTAGCACAACTTCGGTGTCGGATCGGGAAACAAACCGGACGCCCTGGTGCTGCAATTCGGTCCTCAGTTGTCTGTAGTTGTAGACTTCGCCGTTGAAGACCAGGACATACCGTCCGTCGGGCGAGGTCATCGGTTGGTGTCCGGCCGGGGAGGGATCGAGTACGGCCAGACGAGTAGCGGCAAGGCCGACCGTCATCCGCGAGGTGGCGAACACCCCGAGACCGTGGTCATCCGGGCCGCGGTGATGTAAGGCTCGCCCAGCCGCTCGCAGGCGATCCGCGTCCACCTTTCGCCCAGCCAGGTCGATCAGTCCAGCAATACCGCACATAAGGCTCCAACAACCGAATACACTATGGTCGTTCGGCGCCCGGACCCGGCGAACCCTCCAGGGTCAGGAGGACTTCGGCCGCACTGACCTGCGTAGGATCAATGGAGTAGGCTTTCTTGAGGTGAATCAACGCCTCCTGCGTTCGACCGCGACGAACCAGGAAACGCCCCATCTCGACCAGGGCGTCGGGATTGTTCGGTTCCATGGCCACAGCCTGACGGTATCGAAGCAGGGCCCCGTTCAGATCACCACGCTCCTCCAACTCGGCCGCCAGGAAGACCTGTTGCTTGGCCGACGGGCCGACATACTTGCTCGCCCAGCGGGCCTCGGCCAATGCCTCATCCGCGCGGCCCCGAAGCTCGAGGGTGCGGTTCTTGCCCGTCAGCGCCGCCTGCATGCCCGGGTGAACGGCGATGGCTCGATCATAGTATTCGATCGCCCGGTCCAGCTCGCGTTCGGCGGCCACACGGTTGCCCTCTTCGAGCCGCTTCCCGGCGAAATACTCACAGCATTCGGCCAGGTCCTGAAGGGTCACGGCGTGGGCTGGTCGCAGGTCGTTGGCGTCCTCGAAGAACCCCCGCGCCGCAGCGTAGTTCCCATTGATCACCGCCCGTCGCCCCTCAAACCGCAGCCGCCGAAACTGCATGCCGCAGCCCGATTGGACTACGATCGCCCCTATGGATAGAATCACGATCGCTCGCAGAGAAGCCGGTTTTCGTTGCTTGATCCACATGGTTCCGCCCCTGTCAAAAAGTACCTGTGGCACCGGCGGTGCATGTGGCACCGGTTTTCGACCGGTGGACCCTGGCCGCCGCGGCCGGCTCCGAACATGATCTCCATGCGATTCGTCATCCTACACCATTCGCTCGATAGGGGCGAGCATTGGGATTTGATGCTCGAATACGGCGGGAAGCTCGCCACCTGGCGGCTGGATCGTCGACCCCAATCACCGGCTGATCTGCCGCTTCCAGCCCGCCGCTTGGCCGATCACCGGCCCGCCTATCTGACCTACGAGGGCGAAATAGGCCGCGGTCGTGGACGGGTACGCCGAGTCGATGACGGTCAGCATCGCATGATCCGCCAATCCGGCGTTGAATGGGTGTTTGAGCTGGCGGGGCGGCGTTTGTCCGGGCACTTCCGGCTTCGTCACCTGGACGGCGATCATTGGACGTTCGAGGCCCTGCCCGACGAGACCACGACCAGCCAGGGTGCCATCACCTCCAGCTAGCACCCCGCGGAACTCGTCGTCCGCCTTCGGCGGAGCGCCTCGGCCGTCGTGGGAGGTGTCGGCGTCCGGGAGGCACGGCCATGGTTTCGGTTAGACGAACACTCGTTTGTTGTAGACGATCCATTCCAGGAGAAGTACAGCCAGCACGGCCAGCAGCGGCCACTGCCACAATGGTTCGTTGATTCGTTCCAGGCTCTCGCTGGCCGCGACGGCCGCTCCTCCGATGGTCAAGTTTCGATTAGGAGCAACTCGACTCTCGGCCGGGCTGAACAGGTTGACCGCGAAGAGGTCTTGTCCGACGACACCGGGCTCGGCACGATAGACACCGACCGTTCGGGTCTTGGCGTAGTGGATGCTGGCGTACCCCGCGGACGGCACCTCGTCTTTGGTTCCATCGGGGCGGTGAATCCACACGCTTTTGGCACGTTCGGGGACCGGCAGCTTGACCGGCTCACCGGGCAGGACGTTCTGCATCCCCGCAGTCACCAGGGTGGCTGACAGGTATTGTATGGCGTTGTGCATGAACGGCACGAAATGGAGTTCCTGCACCCAGTCCGTGTTGACCATGGGTTCACCGGACTGCGAATCTCGAACCAGCAGCGGGAACGCGCAGATCAAATACTCGCTACCGTCGCGCGACAGGTGGCTCAAAATGGGCGACGTCTCGCCTTCGATGAGCATCACCGCCTCGGAGGGCATGGTCAGACGGCGCCACCGATCGACATCGACGGTTTCCATGTGTACGTGGCGCAAGACCGGATGGGTTTCGTCCCAGTTGAATATCACTTCGTCGGTCACCCAGTCACCCATCTCCACGCCGTCCAGTTCGGGTACCGCGCCCCAGAAGAAATAGTTCCCCACCGGCAGGCGGTCGGTCGAATGGTCGTCCAGCATGACCACATCAAAAAGACTCCGCCGCCCGTCGCTCACCTGCGCTTGCGGGGCCGACTCATACGCATCCGGGGTCATGACCGTCAACTCGATGGGCAACGAGGCCAGCATCCGCTCCAGGAAAAAGTTGCCCCGCGTGACCAGCAGCACTTGAACCGACCGAGAGGCGGGCACGATGATCCACGCCCGATTGTCGGCCGGCAGGGCGTCGCTGGTGCGAAGACGAATCTCCACCACGCCGGATTCGGCAAACGTGATTTCGTCGAACGTAATCGCCCCCCGACTTCCCTCCGGGGCCGCGCCTCGTTCCACAGTCGAATTACCGGAGATCGGTACAGAGGTCGCGTCGGATTCCGCCGACGATCCGCTCGGATCCGGTTCGATGCCGGGGCTCAGGGTGATGGTTTGAATATCCAGCAGTTCGTTCTGTACATAAAGAGCGGCGTCGAGTTCGATGGGTTCGGCTCCGAAGTTCTGAACCGTGGCCATGACGTGCAGCGTCTCCGGCCGGTCGTAGTTTCGCCGGGCAGCCATGGATGTGATCCCTACGTTGTCACTGCGCTGCCCGATGGTCACCAGCTCCACACTGCCCGTTTCGAGACGTTCGAGTACCAGCTCCCCCGCGTCGGCGATGCCCCCGTCGCTGAAGATGATCGCGGTGGCCTTCGGGGCGGCCGACGTCGGGGCGATGTCCGACCCGGGGTCGTTGCCCGCGATGATGAGGTTTTGCGAGTAGGCCTCCGCCAGGGAGAATCCTTCCGCCAGCAGGGTGGTGCTTTGAGTCGGCTGGATCGAATCGATCTGCCGCTTGAGGGTGTTGCGGTTGGTCTCGAACGGAGAGACGGAGGTGGCCCGGTCGCAGAACGCCACCACCATGGCCCGCGAACCGGCGTCCATGTCGTCGATCAGCGTCTTGGCCTGCTCCTTGGCCATGTCCAGCCGCGATCGACCATCCGCCTCGACCACACCCATCGAGGCCGATTGATCGATCAGCAGGATCAGCGTCTGCTCGCGCGTCTTCAACGTTTGGACCATAGGTCTGGCCAGGGCCAAGGCGGCGAACAGCAGAATAATAAGCTGCAACAGCAACAGCAGGTTCCGTCGCAGCCTCTGAAACGGGGCGTTGACCTGCAGATCCTGTACCGCTCGCTTCCAGAGCAGCGTGGACGACACCGGTGCGACCCGGCGCTTGAGTTTCAGAAAGTAGAGTGCCACCAGCGGTGGTACGGTCAAGCCCGCCGCAAGAAATCCTAGCCACGGTGACAACCAGTTCACAGGATCTTCATCTCCACGGGGCTGGGCGGTCTCCGCCGCCGCCTCCAGCCCTGCAGTATCCACCTAAGGGCAAACTCGAGCAACCCATGTGCCATCCCGCCTGATCTCCGGGCTCGGCGACGGGGTGGGTCGAATCCAGGATGGCCGTTCTGTTCGGCGCTATGATGGTCGCTGGAGGGTCGAACGTACGATTTCGTGGTCTCAGAACTTCCGTGGACTATGTATTCGACGGGAGACGTCAACGCCGATGTTCCAGGAATTTCTTCACCTTGGATGCACCATGCTACTCCTCCAACGGTTCTGGGATAGGCTCCAAACCGGGCCATTGGTGATCTGGTGATTGGGCGATCGATCGGTCGGGGCCATCGGCAGAGCACTGGTGGGCAAGCCACCAGTGGCACCCGCCGTCAATCACCAGATCACCAGATCACCAGATCACCAAATCAACCCGGGGTCGCCAGAAGGTAGCCAGCCCAATAGTGCGGGTGAGCGAACGGGCGGTTCGCCGAATCCATCTTATCCGACTCTTTATGGACCGGGAGAACAGCCTTTCGGGCGGCGGTTAGTTCGGCGCCGTGCAGCTCGCGAAGCCACCGCTTGGCGTCCTGCAGTGCGGCGGCGCAGGGCAATGATCGCACCTGAAGATTCTGATAGAAGCGAAAAATCAGCAGCGCTCGAGCTTCACTTTCGACCGGCCACAATGTGGTGACCACGTTTCTCGCTCCCGCAAGAAGAAACGCATGAGCCAACAGAAGCGAATCGTCGGGCGGTTGGTCGTCTTCGCCCCCGGCGCGACACGCCGTCAGAGAGACGACCTCGGCGTCCAGCTTCAGGCTGAGAATCTCTCGGAGATCCAGCCATCCGTTGGCGAAACACTCCGCGCTGAGCAACGTGTCGAAGCTGACCACCTCGCCGGATCGCGAAAGGGCAATGGCAGATCGGTGCGGGTTTGCAGAATCCACGTACGAATCGATCCCGAAGTGCAAGAACCGATAGCGGCTCAACGTCTGATCGCTGACCGCCTGCCCTAGGCGCCGCTCCTGGGCATCGTCTCCGCGCCACACCCGCGATCCTGGAAACAGGGCCGCCAGACTGGTGGCCTCCTGATCCACGGCGTTGAGGATCGAGGCGGTTCCGGCGCCAACTCGCCGTCCCAACGCAGGATTGCTCGCACGCCCGACGAAGGCCAGCATCGGCGAACTCACAGAACGTTCGGAACCGCGAGCCGAATGCCACGGTTGTTCGATAATGGCCGAGAGCGAGGGCGCATAGGAGACCTCAAAGCGGTCCACTACGAACATCGACTCAGCAGCGTCGTCGCCCGACCTCGGTAGCGGCAACGCTTCAACCGGAAGGCGGGCCATGGCTGTGCCAGTCGGAATGACTATGAGGCGACGGACACCGTTCAAGTGCTCCAGCAAGGGCTCGAATCGCGTTGCGAACAGGTCGTCTGCCTCGGTTTGGGTGTCGTTGGCGCTGCCCGTCGGGGTGGGGCTATCGGGTTGACTGACATTTGCGTCTGGAAGGGCTATCCAGATTGGACTTACGCTCGAGCGGAGCACGAACGCGAATCGTCTGGAATCCGAATCGCCGTGGCCGAGCGATGGGCGATCAAACCAGCCAACGATCGCCGTCGCCCCGTCGGCCAAGACCTGTCTGTGCAGACGGGCGAGATCCACGGGTTGGGGCGAGGTGAGCGATGCGTATCGTGCATCGGACATTACCTGGGCTTGCAGTTGCTTCTGGGCGTCGCGAGCGGCCGAAAGATTGCGCTCGGCAGCCTCGGTTGGTTGTTCGAAGCGTTTCAACCGTTGGATCTGCGCCCCGATCGCACTGAGTCGCGCGTGGGCGACGTATACCGCCCGTCGCTGGTCCGGCTCGAGAACATCCGCCGGTGAGATGCCCGCATTCGCCAGCGTTTCAAGCCAGCCTCTCGTCCAATGCTGATCGAGACAGGTCAGCGCTTCGACGCCTCTGCCTGCGTCAAGCATGACGGATGCCGCAACGAGATAAGGGTGTGAGGGCAGCAGGTGCTTGTCGGAGCGAGAGGGGAGCGCATCGACAAATGACGCCGACGCCGCCAGGGCGCGCCGGGCACGATCGACGAGTTGGATGGCCTCGTCGTGGTGGCCCAGAAGATGATGGTATCGCCCGCCGGCGGTCAGGGCCGCAACGGTCAGCGGGTCACGCGACTGGGTGCTACCGTCCAGGACGGCAAGGGCCCGATCGGCCAACTC
>JADFPW010000430.1 GCA_022562105.1 Planctomycetota bacterium | reverse complement strand
GTGTCAATCCGTGGCACGACGGGCGATGTCTAGGCCATCTTCGCACTGCGTTCTGTGACTTGAAGTGCGACGTGGTCCATACGCACAGTAGCAAGGCGGGGATCCTCGGAAGACGGGCGGCGGCGAAGGCGAACGTGCCGGTGGTGGTGCATACCATCCACGGTATGAGCTTCAACCGCACGCAGCCATGGTGGCGGCAGGGCGTGTACCGATTCCTCGAGCGCCGCGCTTCTGGCCATACGCACGGCTTCATCAGTGTAGCCGACGCCATGACCGACCAGGCGGTCGCCGCCCGACTGGCCCCACGAGAGCGCTTTGTCACCATCCGATCCGGCATGCGCTTGGAACATTACGCTCCGGACCCAGCCGTCCGCGCCGAGGTGCGCCGGGCCTGGAATCTCACCGATGACGACGTAGCGGTCGGCACGGTGGCCCGGCTGTTCCGCAACAAGGGCTACGAGCACATTCTTGACGCCCTGCCGATCGCGGCGGAGCGCAACCCGCGCTTGCGTTTCATCTGGATCGGCGACGGGGCCCAACGCGACGAGTACCTGCAGAGGGTGTCCGACATGGGGCTCACCGACCGGATCCATCTGACCGGGCTGGTTCCGCCGTCGCAGATCGGCCGCTTGATGAGCGGTTTGGACATATTGATGCACGCGTCCCTGTGGGAGGGCCTGCCGCGGGCCTTGGTCCAGGCCATGCTCACCGGCGTTCCAGTGGTCTCGTTCGACAACGACGGCGCTCCGGAGGTTGTCCTGCCGGGATCGACCGGCGTGCTCGTTCCATTGGGTGACGCGGCGGCGTTGGCGGACGGGCTTTTGAGCCTGGCAGCCGATGGTGAACTCCGCCGCCGACTCGGAGCCGAGGGCCGGCGTCGCTGCCTGGCGATGTTCGATCACGAGATGATGGTCGATCAGATCGAGGCGCTGTACGACCGTTTGATCGGCCGAACAGGGTAAACGAGTCCGATACGTTGCTCGATCCGCCACGCCCCGGGAGACCGACTGGAAAGTCGGTCCCACATGTGCGGGCTGGCGCGGCATGGGCGGCTCGTTGGGCGATGGCACGCGGAATGCCACGGCATCATTCGGCACGTGGATTGCTAGGGACAATTCACATCCACACGCAAGAATGGATGGCGAAATTTTTCGCCTTGGACTTCGCGCTACGCGGTGGCCGATGGTATAATCAGACGTGTCCGATGGAGGCTACTGCCATGTTCGACGGGAGCCTGTTTGGCTGAACCGTTGTGCGAACCCAGGGAGGCTGATTGAGGTTGCTCGCGGACATGCCCGGCATCGACCGGGACTTCCTGGCGGCCTGTTGGTCACCCACGTTGATTCACGGGTTCGTCAAACCGCTCCTACGGCATTGCGGTGGTAGCCTCCGAGCATCGGACAATTAGAACGGGCTTGCCCACGCGGTTGAGCCTGTTCTTTTTTTGTCAGGGGTGCGCTGATCCGGATGGTGCCCCCGGTCAGCGCCGGTCAGGAATCGTGCTGCCCCACGTCTTTGAGGATCGATCGGCCGATCACCAGGCGTTGAATCTCGCTGGTTCCTTCGTATATCGTAGTCACCCGGGCATCACGGAAGAGCTGCTCGACACGACACTCCTTCACATAACCCGATGCCCCATGGACCTGTACCGCCCGGTAGGCAATCCGGTTGGCCGCCTCGCTGGCGTACAGTTTGGCCTTGGCGCTGGCCGTCCAATCCGCATGACCTCGATCGATCGCCGCCGCCGCTCGAGCGATTAGCTCCTTGGAGGCCGCCAGTTCGGTCGCGCTATCCGCAATCATGTTCTGGACGGCCTGAAACTCTCCGATCAGCTTGCCGAACTGCTTCCGTTGGCGAGCGTAGGAGACCATCTCGTCCAGACAGGCTTCGGCAATGCCGGTCGCCTGAGCGGCCACGCCGATTCGCCCGGCGTCCAGGGCGGTCAACGCGATGGCCATGCCCTGACCCTCCGCCCCGAGCAACCCGGTCAAGGGAACGTACACGCTGTCAAACTGAATCACCGCCGTTTCGCTGGCCCGAATGCCCATCTTGCCGTGAATGGGCGTACGGCGAACCCCGTCCTGCCGCCCGTCGATCAGGAACATGCTGAGTTGCGTCGGCTCATCCGGCTTCGACGTGCGGGCCAGGGTCAGGAACCACCGACTGGTCAGCCCGTTGGTGATCCACATCTTCTCGCCGGTCACCCGGTAGCCGTCATCGACCCGCGTAGCGGTGGTCCGGGACGATGCAGCGTCGCTGCCGGCATCGGCCTCGGAGATGGCGAAGGCGGCGAACGACTCAGCCTTGCCCCAGTCGGTCAGCCATTCGCGAGCTTGGTCGTCGGTCGCAAAGTGGCGTACGACATTGCCGACCATGTTGTGTATCGAGAGCGTGACAGCGGTGGCCGGCGAGGCGTAGGCTAGCTCGTGGATTATTGCAGTATAGGTCGTGAACGAGCAGCCCAGCCCGCCAAGCGACTCGGGGAGGCCGATACTCAGGAAGCCCATCTCCGCCAATTCGGGTAGCAGATCGGTGATCGGGGTCTCGTCGGCATCACAGCGGCGGTCGCGCGGCAAGAGCACCGAGCGGGCATAATCGCGCACCGACTCGATCAGCACCCGATCGTCGTCTTGTCGATCGCCCTCTCGATTCACGAACACCCCTCCCAGTCACCCACTGTCCGCCCGAACCGTCGTTCGACCTCGCCATACCGGCGGCCATCAGCCTCGGTGAACGCACTCTCCGATTTCGCCAGGGTATGCCTCGGCCTCAGGCTGGAAACCCAAGGCGTACCACGCAAACATATCGGATGAGGCGTGGAGCGGTCAAACCTCATGACGCGGGAGGCGTTCCCCGAGCGTCGGTCCCCCGGGGCGACCCATCGACTGGGCAACGTTTCAAAAAGAATGAAAGGACGGGCGGTCTCTGGGCGGAGCGCGTGGGTCAGGCCTAGAATGACGCATTGGCTGGCGCTGCCGGCCCTTTCCCCAAGCAAGAGTGGAAGTCCA